>NZ_JBJDNB010000031.1:0-80161 GCF_044900445.1 Pseudomonas sp. NPDC089407 | reverse complement strand
TGACCGCATCAAGCTGAGGCTCAATGGCCTGAGCCCTGTCGAGTACAGGACCCAGGCAGCAGCTTAAAACTGTCCAACTTTTGGGGGGCAGTCCAGGTACTGCACAAGTTTCAAGGTCTGTGCAGTACCTGTGGGAGCAACTGTCTTGTGCTGCTTATGCTGGCCTCATCGCTAGCAAGCCAGCCCCCACAGGTATTGCACAAGTTTCAAGGTCTGTGCAGTACCTGTGGGAGCTGGCTTGCCGGCGAATGGAGGCCGAAGGCCTCCCGACGATCTAACAGGCGATCAATGCGCCCAAGGCAGGATCGGGATCGCAGTCACCGCATTCTGCGGGCTACCTTCGACGATCCGGTCGCTGTACACCAGGTACACCAGCGTATTGCGCTTCTTGTCGAGGAAGCGCACCACCTGCATGGTCTTGAACACCAGCGAGGTGCGCTCCTTGAACACTTCCTCGCCGTCTTTCAACTCACCCTTGAAGTTGATCGGCCCCACCTGACGGCAGGCAATCGACGCCTCCGCCCGGTCCTCCGCCAACCCCAAGCCACCCTTCATGCCGCCCGTCTTGGCCCGCGACAGGTAGCAGGTCACGCCTTCGACTTTGGGGTCGTCGAACGCCTCGACCACGATACGGTCGTTCGGCCCAAGGAACTTGAACACGGTGGACACCTGGCCGACTTCCTCGGCCCCGGCCAACATCGGCAACGCCAGTGCGGCGACGGCAATCATCCTTTTCAACACACGTACGCCCTCAGACCAGAACCAGGTTGTCGCGGTGCACCAGCTCAGGCTCCGCGATGTAGCCCAAGGTGCTTTCGATGGCATCGGAAGGCTGACCGATGATCTTCTGCGCCTCCAGGGCGCTGTAGTTGGCCAGGCCGCGGGCCACTTCAACGCCGTCCGGGCCGACGCATACCACCATCTCGCCACGGCGGAAGCTGCCCTGCACGGTCTTCACGCCAACCGGCAGCAGGCTCTTGTTGGCCTGGCGCAGCGCCTGCACGGCACCGGCATCCAGCACCAGGGTGCCACGGGTTTGCAGGTGGCCCGCCAGCCACTGCTTGCGCGCCGCGAGCATGCCGCGCTCGGGCGACAGCAAGGTGCCCAGGCGCTCACCAGCCTTGAGGCGGTCCAGTACGCGCTCGATGCGGCCACCAATGATGACGGTGTGGGCACCGGAACGGGCAGCCAGGCGTGCGGCACGCAGCTTGGTCTGCATGCCGCCACGGCCCAGCGCACCACCGGTACCCCCGGCCACGGCATCCAGCGACGGGTCGTCGGCACGGGCTTCGTAGATCAGCTGGGCTTCGGGGTTGTTGCGCGGGTCGGCGTCGAACATGCCATCGCGGTCGGTGAGGATCACAAGCAGGTCAGCCTCGACCAGGTTGGCCACCAGCGCTGCCAGGGTGTCGTTGTCGCCGAAGCGGATCTCGTCGGTGACCACGGTGTCGTTTTCGTTGATCACCGGCACCACACCCAGGTCAACCAGGGTACGCAGGGTGCTGCGGGCGTTCAGGTAACGCTTGCGGTCGGACAGGTCGTCATGGGTCAGCAGGATTTGCGCGGTGTGCTTGTCGTGCTCGCCGAAGCTCGACTCCCACGCCTGCACCAGGCGCATCTGGCCGATCGAAGCAGCCGCCTGCAGCTCGTTCATCGCGCTCGGTCGCGAGGTCCAGCCCAGCTGGCTCATGCCGGCAGCCACGGCCCCGGAGGAGACCAGTACCAACTCAACGCCTGCCTCACGCAGCGCGACCATCTGCTCGACCCAAACGGCCATGGCACCGCGGTCGAGGCCTTTGCCATCGGCGGTCAGCAGCGCACTGCCAATCTTCACGACCCAGCGCTTGGCGCCCGTCACCTTGCTTCGCATCTTCTTCCAACCTATGTCGAATCTGTAGATACCGTGGATACAAAAACGCCGCTCCAAAGAGCGGCGTTCAGTGTACTGCAACCGATCAGTCGCGCACGTAAATGATTTCCGGGCCGTCTTCGTCGTCCTCGAAATCATCATCCCACGCGTCATCGTCGCCGATGTCGTGCACGCTCTTGACGCCGGTGCGACGCAGGGTGCGGGCGTCGTCCAGGGCCTGCAGCTGGGCACGGGCTTCGTCTTCAATGCGCTGGTCGAGGTCGGCCAGCTCTTCGGCGTAGGCCGGGTCGTTGGCCAGGCGGTCGGCGCGGTCTTCAAGGTAGCGCATCAGGTCGTGGCTGAGCTTGTCGGTGCCCTGCTTGGAGATGGCCGAAATCACGTAGACCGGGCCTTCCCACTCCAGGCGGTCGATCACCTCCTGCACGCGCTCGTCGCGCTCGTCGTCCATGACCATGTCCGACTTGTTCAGCACCAGCCAGCGCTCACGCTCGGCCAGCGACGGGCTGAAGCGGGTCAGCTCGTTGACGATCACTTCGGCGGCATCGGCCGGGCTGCTTTCGTCCAGCGGCGCGATGTCCACCAGGTGCAGCAGCACGCGGGTACGCGCCAGGTGCTTGAGGAAGCGGATACCCAGGCCGGCACCGTCGGATGCGCCTTCAATCAGGCCGGGGATGTCGGCGATGACGAAGCTTTTCCAGCGGTCGACACTGACCACGCCCAGGTTTGGCACCAGGGTGGTGAACGGGTAGTCGGCCACCTTCGGCTTAGCGGCCGAAACCGAGCGGATGAAGGTACTCTTGCCGGCGTTTGGCAGACCCAGCAGGCCCACGTCGGCCAACACCTTCATTTCCATCTTCAGGTCGCGCTGGTCACCCGGCTTGCCTGGGGTGGTCTGGCGCGGCGCACGGTTGGTGCTGGACTTGAAACGGGTGTTGCCCAGGCCGTGCCAGCCGCCTTGGGCGACCATCAGCTTCTGGCCCGGGGTAATCAGGTCACCGATCACTTCCTGGGTGGAAGCATCGATCACGGTGGTGCCGACCGGCACGCGCAGGAACAGGTCTTCACCCTTCTTGCCGGTGCAGTCGGTGCTGCCACCGTTGGAGCCGCGCTGGGCTTCGTGGTGACGGGTGTAGCGGTAGTCGACCAGGGTGTTCAGGTTTTCGTCGGCAACCATGTACACCGAGCCGCCGTCGCCACCGTCACCGCCGTTGGGGCCACCGTTTTCGATGAACTTCTCGCGACGGAAGCTCATGCAACCGTTGCCGCCGTCACCGGCTTTGACCCGAATCGATACTTCGTCAACAAACTTCATTAAAACCGCCTCTCGTCGGTAGACGAGCTGAATGACTCAAAAACATGAGGCTCTTGCAAAAATGAGCGCGGCGGCCCCGTACGACCGTAGAAACCAACGCCGGCAACCCAGACAAACAGCTTTGCAAGAGGCTCACCACAAACGAAAAAGCCCCGTCGCATGACGGGGCTTCTGGAGCGACGTCGCGATTAAGCGGCGACGATGCTCACGTAACGGCGCATGAACTCGCCTTTCTTCTCGAACTTGATCACGCCTTCGATCTTGGCGAACAAGGTGTGATCCTTGCCCATGCCAACGCCGTAGCCAGCGTGGAATTCGGTGCCGCGCTGACGGACGATGATGTTGCCTGGCTTGATAACCTGGCCGCCATACATCTTCACGCCAAGGCGTTTAGATTCTGAGTCGCGACCGTTACGAGTACTACCACCAGCCTTCTTGTGAGCCATGGTTCAATTCTCCAAATAAATTCAGGGGATCTAGGGGATTAAGCCTGGATGCCGGTGATTTTGATCTCGGTGAACCACTGGCGGTGGCCCATACGCTTCATGTGGTGCTTACGACGACGGAACTTGATGATGCGAACCTTGTCGTGGCGGCCTTGCGAAACGACTTCGGCCACTACTTTAGCGCCAGCAACAACTGGAGCACCGATGGTGACTTCTTCACCGTTGGCGACCAGCAGAACGCGATCGAAGGTCACGGATTCGCCAGTGGCGACTTCCAGTTTTTCGATCTTGAGGAATTCACCTTCAGCGACTTTGTACTGCTTGCCGCCGGTAACGATTACTGCGTAAGACATGGTATTTCTCCGATAATCCTGCTCACCCAGCGCTTTATATGATGAGTATTGGCTGGCATGGCTGCACAGGGCTGGAACGGCCCGGCGCAATTGCGTAAGGCAGGTGCTGCCCAGGAAGTTAGGGTGCGCGATTGTACGCAACCGTGGTTTTGCTTGCAAGTACCGCCCCCGCCCTGCGGGCACCGCGCCTTGACACACCGGGACCTGCGACCTAGCATGCCGCGCAACCTCACTGGAGCAGCCGATGCAACCCCAAACCTTCTACCGCGCGGTGGCTGATGATTTCAGCGCCGTCGACGAGATCATCAAGAAGCAGCTGACCTCGCGCGTGCCGCTGGTATCGAAGATCGGCGACTATATCACGTCCGCCGGTGGCAAGCGCCTGCGTCCCCTGCTGGTACTGCTGTGTGGCAAGGCCCTGGGCCGCGAAGGCGACGACCTGCGCCTGCTGGCCGCCACCATCGAATTCCTGCACACCGCCACCCTGCTGCACGACGACGTGGTCGACATGTCCGGCATGCGCCGTGGCCGCTCCACCGCCAATGCCTTGTGGGGCAACGCGCCAAGCGTACTGGTGGGCGACTTCCTTTATTCGCGCTCGTTCGAAATGATGGTCGAACTGGGTTCGATGCCGGTCATGCAGATCCTGTCCAAGGCCACCCGGGTGATTGCCGAGGGTGAAGTGCTGCAGCTGTCGCGGGTACGCGACGCCAGCACCACCGAGGAAGTCTACATGGAGGTCATCCGCGGCAAGACCGCCATGCTGTTCGAGGCCTCGACCCACAGCGCTGCCGCGCTGGCCGAAGCCTCCGACGCGCAGCGTGAAGCCCTGCGTACCTTCGGTGACCACCTGGGCGTGGCCTTCCAGCTGGTCGACGACCTGCTGGACTACAAGGGCGACTCGCAGACCCTGGGCAAGAACGTCGGCGACGACCTGGCCGAAGGCAAACCTACCCTGCCGCTGATCTACACCATGCGCGAAGGCACTGCCGAGCAGGCTGCGCTGGTGCGTAAGGCGATCCAGAAAGGTGGCCTGGAGGACCTGGAGCAGATTCGTGTGGCGGTCGAGGAGTCGGGTGCGCTGAAGTACACCGCCGAGCTGGCGCGTGACTATGTGAAGCGTGCCATTGCCTGCCTGGAAGTACTGCCGGCCAGCGAATACCGGGATGCGCTGGTTGAGCTGAGCGAGTTTGCGGTGGCGCGTACTCACTGACAGACCGAGTTGCCTTCATTCGCGGGTAAACCCGCTCCCACAAGGATATCGCAGGTCTCCGGGCCAGTGTTGTACCTCGGGAGCGGGTTTACCCGCGAAGCTTTTTGTCCGGACATAATCCCTTCTGGAAAAATACCTTTTACACTATGGGCTTTCTACCGCCCGTCTGTTTGTTTGAGGAACCGAAGTGAGCACTCTGCCACCCTGCCCGAAATGCAACTCCGAATACACCTATGAGGATGGCACTCAGCTGATCTGCCCTGAATGTGCCCACGAGTGGTCGACCAGCGGCGATGCCGAGGCAACCAGCGACGACGTGGTGAAGAAGGATTCGGTCGGCAATATCCTGCAGGACGGCGACACCGTCACCGTGATCAAGGACCTCAAGGTCAAAGGTTCGTCCCTGGTGGTCAAGGTCGGCACCAAGGTCAAGAACATCCGCCTGTGCGACGGCGACCACGACATCGACTGCAAAATCGACGGCATCGGCGCCATGAAGCTGAAGTCCGAGTTCGTTCGCAAAGTCTGATTACACAAAATTCCGCCAATTGGCGCTTGCTATTTTGATAATAAGAATTATTCTCATTGGAACTGCTATCCAAGGAGAATAGCCATGACTTATCTGATCGACGCCTGGCTGGACCGCCCTCACCCCTACCTGCGCATTCTTCATCGGGAAACCGGCGAAGTGTGCGCGGTGCTTGAAGAAGAAGCCCTCGACGAACTGCGTGACCAAGGGGACCTGGACATGAGCGGGTTGAATTCGAGTGAGCCGGGGGTGCTCAAGGAGCTGGTGCGGAATCTGTTTCTGTTCTGCTATGCGCGAGCATTGCGCCCTGGGGGAACGGATTGGAATTGATGGAATTGGCGAGGGCTTCGCCCTCGATCGCGACACAAGGCCGCTCCTACAGGGGAGCGCATACCCATGGCGGGCGCGGATCCCTGTAGGAGCGGCCTTGTGTCGCGATAGGGCCGCAAAGCGGCCCCGAGGGCATTACAGAACGTCGAGCAGCTCGACGTCGAACACCAGCACGCTGTGCGGCGGGATGCTGCCAACGCCTTGGGCACCGTAGGCCAGCTCGCTCGGCACGTACAGGCGCCATTTGCTGCCCGCGTTCATCAGCTGCAGGGCTTCGGTCCAGCCAGCGATCACGCCGCCTACCGGGAATTCAGCCGGTTGGCCACGCTCGTAGGAACTGTCGAACACGGTGCCGTCGATCAGGGTGCCGTGGTAGTGCGTGCGCACGTTGTCTTCGCGGGTCGGCTTGGCGCCTTCACCAGCGGTCAGTACTTCGAACTGCAGGCCCGAAGCCAGGGTGGTGATGCCTTCACGCTTGGCGTTTTCGGCCAGGAATTCCTTGCCAGCACCAGCAGCGGCTTCGGCCTTGGCAGCAGCTTCGGCTTGCATCACGTCACGGATGACCTTGAAGCTGGCCGACAGGTCGGCTTCGCTGACACGGCTGTCGGCACCGTTGAAGGCGTCGGTCAGGCCAGCCAGGATGGCTTCCAGGCTGACACCTGGTGGCGGGTTGTCGCGCAGTTGGCCGCCCAGCTGACGGCCGATGCCGTAGCTGACGCGGGTTTCGTCGGTAGACAGGTTGAGTTCGGACATTGTCGTGCTCCACTGCAGGGCGCAGTGCAGCCGCGCCCTTGATGAAAAGGGCGAGCAGCCTAGCACACTGGGGCGCTGCGAGCAGCTACCAGGCCGAACGCTGGGAAATCGGCACCTTCAGGTCTTCTTCCGGGTGTGTGCCCATGCCACACATCTCATCCTGCACCGACCAGTGCACCAGGTTCATCGAGACCATGGGGATGGTTTGCAGCAACTTGCGGGCATCCTCCACCGAGTGCACGCGCAAGCGTTCACCACGGGTGTCGGACAGGGGGTGGGCGTGGCCTTTGACCCGCGCTTCGAGCAGGTAGTCACCGCCTTCGATGGCAATCAGGTTCAGTTCGTCGACATGGCCAGCCCTGGCCTCGGTATTGAGCTGATGCAGGTTCATGAGAGCACCTCGCTGGTGGGAACCATGAGTGCTCATTTTTTGTACAGGATGGGAGATTACACAAGGCATGACTGACGCCGCTGGTCAGTTGGACCGCGTCGGCCTTTTCGCGGGTGAACCCGCTCCCACAAGTATTGCGCAGGCTTAAAGGCTTCTACAAACCTGTGGGAGCGGGTTTACCCGCGAAGAGGCCCTGGCAGGCCTCAGTGCTTGGTCAGCTTGTCCAGGTAACCCATGCAGAACGCCGAGACCACAAAGGTCATATGGATGATCACGTACCACATCAGGTAGTCGGTGGAGATGTTCTGCGCATCCATGAACACGCGCAGCAGGTGAATGGAGGAAATCGCCACGATCGACGCGGCAACCTTCATCTTCAGCGACGAAGAGTCCATCTTGCCCAACCAGTTGAGTTTTTCCTTGCTCTCGTCGATGTCCAGTTGCGAAACGAAGTTCTCGTAGCCGGAAATCATCACCATCACCAAAAGGCCACCAACCAGCGACATGTCGATCAGCGACAGGATCACCAGGATCAGGTCGGCTTCGCTGAGGGCGAAGACGTTGGGCAGGACGTGGACCACTTCCTGGAAGAATTTCAGCGCCAGGGCCAGCAGGCCGAGGGACAGGCCGAAGTAGATCGGGGCGAGCAGCCAGCGCGAGGCATACATCGCGTTTTCGAGGATACGTTCCATGAAGTTCAGGACTCATCAGGTGACTAAAAAAGCGACGGCGAGTATAGCCAGCCACCTGTTACAGCAAAAGCCCAGTGAATGGGGCTGCTTTGCAGCCCAATCGCCGGCAAGCCAGCTCCCACAGGATTTCGGCAGCCCTGTGGCCTGTGATTTTCCTGTGGGAGCTGGCTTGCCGGCGATGAAGCCGGTAAAGATTACTCAAGTCTCTGGATGAAACTGATAATCCCCCAGGTTCCGGCACCGCTCCCCATTGATCCGCCGCAACTGCGCCTGCAAATGCAGGCACCAGATTTGCGGATCTTCGGCCACCTGATACCCATGCAGGGTCAGGCTGTCGACAATGGCATTGAGCACCGACTCCGCCACCAGCGGCCCATGAAACGGCCCCTGTGCCTTGATCGCGGAGGGTTGTTCGCCGGCCATGCCGGCGGCGAACAGCAACGTCCACATGCCCGTGTCCCCGGCCAGTGGGCGAATGCTGCATTCGATGCGGGTCACCAGGCCCAGGCACTGGCGTGTGAGGCTGAGGTTGCGCATGGCCGCGTCCCCTCCAAAAAGCCCTGTTCAGCCCGAAACCCTCGGGCTGTCTCCATCCTGAACACTGTACTGTCCTTAAGTTCCAGCATAGAAGAACAGCACAGAGAGATGGAAAACCGGCGCTGAGCGGTAGCACTTGGCCGCCAGCGCCGATTTATTGACTCAGGCCGGTTTGGCCTGGGCAATCACCTCTTCCAGGCGTTCCTTCTCGGCCTTCTCGATGTCTTCCTCGCTGATCATTTCGGCGATTTCACGCAGGCGTTCGACCACCCGAGCGTTGACGCTGCCCTCGGTAAACAACCCGTTCTCGCCAAGCACGCCAGCCTCTTCGCCCACCAGCAGGCTCAACGCCTCGTCGGCCTGGCTCACGGCGTAGACATGGAACTGGCCATTCTCCACCGCTTGCAACACACGCTCATCCAGCATCAGCGTGGCAACGTTGGCACGCGGAATGATCACGCCCTGTTCGCCCGTCAGGCCACGCGCTTCGCACAGGCGGAAGAAGCCCTCGATCTTTTCGTTGACCCCACCCACTGCCTGCACTTCGCCAAACTGGTTGATCGAGCCGGTAATGGCAAAGCACTGCTTGAGCGGCGTGCGCGACAAGGCCGAGATCAGCGTGCAGGCTTCGCCCAGCGAGGCGCTGTCACCGTCCACGTAGCCGTAGGACTGTTCCAGCGCAATGCTCGCGGAAATCGCCAACGGGAACTCCTGGGCATAGCGGCTGCCCAGGTAACCGGTGAGGATCATCACCCCCTTGGAGTGGATCGGCTGGCCAAGGTTGACCTCGCGCTCGATATCGACGATGCCACTGCCGCCCGGGTACACGGTGGCGGAGATGCGCGCCGGCATACCGAATGCCGAGTCGCCCACTTCCAGCACGGTCAGGCCGTTGCATTTGCCGATGGCCGCGCCTTCAGTGTCGATCAGGATGATGCCGGCGAGCATGTCATCCAGCACCCGCTGCGACACACGTCCGGTGCGGGTGGCCTTGGCCTTCAACGCACGCTCGATGTGCCCGGCGTCGGTCATTTCGTCACTGGCCAGCTGGCGAATGAAATCGGCTTCGCTGACCAGCTGGAACAGGTCACCGATACGTGCCGACAGGCGCGACTGGTTCTCTGCCAGGCGAGCGCTGTAGGTAGCCAGGCGCGCCACCGCATCGCTGGTCAACGGCGCCATGCCCTCCTCGTTGGTGCGCGTGCGCAGCAACTGGGCGAACTGCTCCAGGTTCTCGTCGACCATCGGCATGTCTTCGTCGAAGTCGACCAGCACGCGGAACATCTCCTGGAAGTCCGAGTCGTGGTCCTGCAGCGCGTAGTACAGCTGGCGCGAGCCGATGATCACCAGCTTGACGTTGAGCGGGATCATCTGCGGCTGCAGGCTGACGGTGGCGACCCGGCCCAGTTCACCGATCGGCGACTCCATCTTCAGCTTGCGCGACTGCAAGGCACGCTTGAGCGCGTCCCATACGAACGGCTCGCCCAGCATTTTCTCGGCTTCGAGGATCAGGAAGCCGCCGTTGGCCCGGTGCAGCGCGCCCGGGCGCAACTGCCGGTACGAGGTGTATAGCGCGCCCTGGTCGGTGCTGTATTCGATACGGCCGAACAGGTTGTCGTAGGTCGGGTGCGGCTCAAATACCACCGGTGCGCCGCCGTCAGCGTGATGGCCCACCACCAGGCTGGGCGCGTACTGCTCTTCGAGCAGCTTACGGGCGACGGCGTCGGTCTTGCTGTCATCGACCAGTTGCTCGACTACAGTGCGCAGCAGGTTCAACTGCAGCGATTGCAGGTAGGCACAAACGGCCGCGTTCTCGGCGTACTTTTCCGACAACGGCGCCAGCAGCGGTTGCAGGGCCAGGGTAATAGTTTCTTCGTTAAGCTGGCGCAGCTGGTTGTTCGACTCGCGCTTCCACTGCGGCAGGCTGGCCAGTTCCTCGTTCAGTTGCTCCTCAAGCTGGGCAATGTCCTCATGGAATTGCTCGCGCACCTCTTCGGGCAGCTGGGCAAACTCGGCCTCATCCAGCGCCTTGCCGTCGGCCATCGGGGTGAAGGCGACGTTGCTGGAATCGCGGTACAAGGCTACGTCCTTCTCCAGCGACGCCCGCTCGATCACATCCAGGGCGCGGTCATAGCGCTGGTTGAAGGCGCGGTCGATGGCGCCCTTCTTCTGCTGGTACGACGGGTGCTCGAACACCGCCGGGAAGGTCGCCAGCAGGTTGTCGATCAACCCGCCCATGTCGGCGATGAACGCTGCGGCGCTACCGGAAGGCAACTCCAGTGCGCGCGGTTCGCGGGTGTCGTCGAAGTGGTTGACGTAGACCCAGTCGGCCGGGGTCTGCTGGCGCTTGCCCTCGGCCTTGAGGTAGCGCTTGACGAACGAGAAACGCCCGGTGCCGGGCTCGCCCATCACGTACACGTTGTAACCAGGGCGCGGCATGGCCACACCGAACTGCAGGGCCTCGACAGCACGTTCCTGGCCCAGGACTCCGCGAAACGGCTCCAGATCGTCGGTATTGGTAAAGGCAAACTGCTCGGGCGAGAAACGCCGGGTCAGGGCTTCAGGCGCGAGACGCAGGCGCGCAGCGACAGGATCGGGCATTGGGTTTCCTTACTTCGGCGGGGCAGATACGCAGCATTCTGGCGCTGCCCGCGCGCGCCTTGCAAGGCTCCACGAGACTTTATGTCATAGCATGTCGCAGCCGGGGCAGGTCATGTAACAGCAAATTTTTCGCAATCAACAACGCAACCTTTAGATCGTGCCTAAACTCCAAGCTGCGCGGGTGGGTGAAATGCTTTCCCGACCTGGCAACCGAGTTGCCAGAAACCCTGACCCTTGGTTAAGACAAAGAGAACAAATGCTATGAAACGGATTCTTCTGGGTACTCTGTTCACCGTGGTTTCTCTGAATGCAATGGCAGAAGCACCAGGCGGCCCGAACTGCGGCTGGGGCAACATGTTGTTCGAAGGCCAGCGTGGCACGCCGGCACACTTCCTGGCTTCCACCACCAACGGCACTTCCGGTAACGCCACCTTCGGCATGACCTCCGGCACCAACGGCTGCTCGACCAAGGCTTCGCTGACGTACGGCGGCAAGTCCTGGTTCGCCATGAACGGCATGATGAACGAGCTGTCCGAAGACATGGCCATGGGCCAGGGCGAAGCGCTGACCACCTACGCCGTGGTGCTTGGCGTGGCCCCGGAAGACCGCGTTTACTTCAACTCGGTCACCCACCAGCACTTCAGCCAGATCTTCAGCAGCGCCGACGTCACTGCCGAAACTGTCCACAGCAACACCCTGGCCGTTCTGAAGAGCGACCCACGCCTGGCCAAATACGCTACCGAGGCCTAAGCACTGCTGCTCCCGCCCCAACCCGGGGCGGGTTTCGCCTTTTTCGGCATCGTTTAGAAGTAGTTGCCCGATATGCTCAAACGCCTCGCTGCCCTGGCGCTATGTGCCTGCGCCCCTGTTCATGCCGCACCCGTGCTGGATCAAGGCCGTCTCCAGCAACTGGCCAACACCCCTTACTGGATTGCCCTGGGCCATTACGAAACCGCCAAGCTCGGTGGCTGGCGCAGCTATGTGGACGACGATGCGTTCTTCCTGGCCAAGGACGGCGCGCACCACCCCGACCAGGAGCTGCAAGCCACGGTCGAAGCGCTGTATGCCCCGGCCAGCCTTGGTGACAAGCACGCCCAGTGCGTATTCCCGGCGCGCACCCGCTGGCTGCGTGAGCAACTGAACCTGCAGGACCTGCCGCAACCGGATTGCCAGGAGTTCAAGACCTGGTACACGTCGATCGACCCGCACAGCGCCGCGCTGATCTTCCCGGCGGCCTACCTGAACAGCCCGTCGTCGATGTTCGGCCACACCCTGCTGCGCATCGACCAGTCCAACACCCGCAGCGACGACACTACGCTGCTGAGCTACGCGATCAACTTCGGTGCCTATATCGAAGGCAGCGACAACAGCATCCTGTATGCCTGGAAAGGCCTGATGGGTGGCTACCCGGGGCTGTTCGCAATGATGCCCTACCAGGAAAAACTCTCCGAATACCGCAGCCTGGAAAACCGCGACCTGTGGGAATACCAGCTGGACCTGACCCCGCAAGAAACCGGGCGCATGGTCGAACACGTATGGGAGCTGAAGCAGATCCAGTTCGACTACTTCTTCTTCGACGAAAACTGCTCGTACCGCCTGCTGGAGCTGCTGCAAGTAGCCCGGCCGAGCCTGGACCTGACGTCGCAGTTCCCCTTGACCGCCATCCCCACCGACACGGTGAAGGCGGTGAAGCAGTCGGGCATGGTCGCCAGTGAAACCTACCGGCCCTCGCGCGAACGGGAACTGCTGGCCCGCGCCGAGCCGCTCGACCATGACGAGAAGCGCCAGGTGCTGGCCGTAAGCGCCGACACCGCGCAACTGCAAAGCCCCGACTTCAAAGCCCTGCCCCGCGAACGCCAGGCGCTGGTGCAGGATGCCGCCTATCGCCTGGAGCGCTACCGGGCCAATGGCCAGGAGCGCGACCCTGGGCAGGCCACGCGCAGCTTCGAATTGCTGCGGGCGATCAACAGCAACCCGCCGCCACCGCTGCAGATCGAGCGCCCCGGCCTGCCCGAGGACGGCCATGACTCGCGCACCTGGCAGCTAGGCGTGGGTACCCGCGAAGACCGCGCCTATGCCGAGTACGGCCTGCGCATGGCCTACCACGACCTGAACGACAACGCCTACGGCTTCCCGTTGGGCGCGCAGATCGAAATCCTGCAACTGAAGGTGCGACAGTACGAAGGCAACGACTGGCAGGTACAGCGCCTGGACCTGGCCACCATTCGCTCGCTGACCCCGCGCAACGAACTGCTCAAGCCCTGGTCGTGGCAGGTGGCCGGCGGCCTGGAGCGAGTGCCGGGCAAGCACGATGACGAGGTGCTGGTAAGCCATGTGAATGGCGGCGCCGGTGGTACCTGGCAGTTGGCCGATGGCTTGCTGGGGTTTGCCCTGGGCACGGTGCGGGTCGAGCACCACAACGACTTCGCCCAGTTCATTGCCCCGGCGGCAGGGTTCAACGGTGGGCTGCTGTGGCGCAACGGGCTGGGCAACATGACGCTGGAGGCCAAGGGTGATTATTTCACCAATGGCGAGGTGCGGCGCAGTGTGAGCCTGAACCAGCAATGGGAGATCAGCCAGAACCTGGGGTTGCGCTTGAGTGCTTCGCGCGAGTTCAGCCATTTGGCCACGGCGCAGAATGAGGTGATGTTGGAACTGAAGTGGTATCACTATTAATCAGGTCTACGCGCACTTTGTAGGAGCGGCCTTGTGTCGCGATCGGGGTGCGAAGCGCCCCCAGATTCCAGCATCATACATAAATCGCCGGGGCCGCCTTGCGCCCCTATCGCGACACAAGGCCGCTCCTACATCAAGCGTGCCGAAGCTTCACAGTGTGCCCCAACCAACTCTTTGACACTGTTTTGACATCTCCCCGACAAATCGCCACCTAGACTGGCCAGTATCAACTGGAGGGTTTTGTGGTTATGTCGCGGTACTGGTTCGGCGTGTGCATTGCGTTGTTGCTGTCAGGTTGCGAGACCACCCACGAGCAAATGCTCAATCACGGCTACCCCCCTGCCTATGCCGATGGCTTCGAGGATGGCTGCAGCAGCGGCCACCAGGCGGCCGGAATGATGGTCGGCAACTTCCGCAAAGACGTGCCGCGCTATCTGCACGAGCACCCGTATGAAACCGGCTGGGACGATGGCTTCCGCCAATGCCAGGCCATGCAGAACAGCGAAGAACAGCGCCAGTACCACGAGCGCTTCTGGGACCAGCGCGACCGCGACTGGCAACAGGAAAAGGACCGTGACGCGGCCAAGGCCTACCGCCACAACTGAGTCGCAAACGGACATTCGATTAAACCTGTGGCCTGCCATGATGGTCTCCTGCACAAGGAGGCCCCGCATGAGCCGAGCATTCGTCAACGAAGACCAGGCCGCCGCCCAGGCCGACCAACCGGTCGAGCGGCGCGTCAGTCACCAAACCAACTACGTGACTGCCAGCGGCCTGCGCCAGCTGCAATTACGCGTGGCCGAACTGAATGCCTTGCGCGGCGAACTGCAGGCGCAGGGCGAGCGCGGCGACAAGCAGCGGCTGGCCGATACCGAGCGGGATCTGCGCTACTTCAGCGCACGGGTGCAAAGTGCACAGGTGGTGCCGGCGGCAACATCGCAGAGCAAGGTGCAGATTGGTAGCCGGGTGCGGTTTGTCGATGCGCAGGACCAGGCGCATGAAGTGCGGCTGGTGGGTGAGGATGAGGCGGATGCGGGGCGGGGGTTGATCAACTGGGGGTCGCCGTTGGGGCGGGCGTTACTTGGGGCCGGGCTTGGGGATGAGGTGGTTTGGCGGCGGCCGGTGGGGGAGCAAATCATCGAAGTTGTCGAAATTGAGGCTGAGCCCTAAAGGGGCCGCTGTGCGGCCCATCGCCGGCAAGCCAGCTCCCACAGGTACACCACAGGTCTCGAGGACAGTGATATCCCTGTGGGAGCTGGCTTGCCGGCGATGGGCTGCAAAGCAGCCCCAAAGGCCTCAGATCAGACCACGCCCTGAGCCAACATCGCATCAGCCACTTTCACAAAGCCGGCGATGTTCGCACCTTTGACGTAGTTGACCTTGCCATCCGCCTCTTCGCCGTAATGCACGCAGGCATGGTGAATCGACTGCATGATGTTGTGCAGCTTGCTGTCCACTTCACCGGCAGTCCACAGCAGGCGCATGGCGTTCTGCGACATTTCCAGGCCCGACACGGCCACGCCGCCGGCGTTGGAGGCTTTGCCCGGGGCGTACAGGATGCCGGCATCCAGGAAGATATCCACCGCTTCCAGGGTAGTCGGCATGTTGGCGCCTTCGGCCACGCAGATGCAGCCATTGCGCAGCAGGGTGCGGGCGTCTTCGGCGCCCAGTTCGTTCTGCGTCGCGCACGGCAGGGCGATGTCGCATGCCAGACTCCACGGGGTCTGGCCCTTGCGGAACTCCAGGCCGAACTGCCCGGCCAGCTCGCTGATACGGCCACGCTTGACGTTCTTCAGCTCCATCAGCGCGTCCCACTGGGCATCGGTCAGGCCGGCTTCAGCGTACAGGGTGCCTTCGGAGTCAGACAGCGAGATCACTTTGCCGCCCAGGTCCATGACCTTGCGTGCGGCGTACTGGGCAACGTTGCCCGAACCCGATATCGCCACGCGGCGGCCGTCGATACGCTTGCCCTGGCGCTTGAGCATTTCTTCGGCGAAGTACACACAGCCGTAGCCGGTGGCTTCCGGGCGAATCAGGCTGCCGCCGTAGGTCATGCCCTTGCCGGTCAGCACCGAGGTGAACTGGTTGGCCAGGCGCTTGTATTGGCCGAACATGAAGCCGATTTCGCGGGCACCCACGCCAATGTCACCGGCCGGTACGTCGCAGTCGGCGCCGATGTGGCGGTACAGCTCGCTCATGAACGCCTGGCAGAAGCGCATCACTTCGGCGTCGCTCTTGCCTTTCGGGTCGAAGTCCGAGCCGCCTTTGCCGCCACCCATGGGCAGCGAGGTCAGCGAGTTCTTGAACACCTGCTCGAAGGCCAGGAACTTCAGCACGCTGAGGTTCACCGACGGGTGGAAGCGCAGGCCGCCCTTGTACGGGCCAATGGCGCTGCTCATCTGGATGCGGTAGCCGCGGTTGACCTGCACCTTGCCCTGGTCATCGACCCAGGAAACACGAAACAGCACAGCACGCTCCGGCTCGACCATGCGCTCGAGGATACCGGCCTGCAGGTAATGGGGGTTGGCTTCAAGGAAGGGCCATAGCGTGCGCAGCACCTCTTCCACCGCCTGGTGGAATTCAGGTTGGCCTGGGTCGCGCTGCTGCAGGCGTGCAAGGAAATTATCGACAGATTCGATCATGATAGACATCTCACCGAAGGTTTTGGACTTATTGGTTTTTTCGGGAATGTACCAAGAAGCAATCGCACCGGAATAGGGCGAAATGTCGTTTTTTTGAAATTATTTGGTGCGTTTCTATAAATGTATACAAAAAGTGGGATTGGTGGTGGCTTCTTCGCGGGTAAACCCGCTCCCACAAGGTTTTTGCATAAGGCCTGAAACGGTGAGATTTCCTGTGGGAGCGGGTTCACCCGCAAAGAAGCCAGCGCCGCTTTTTAGTCAGGCACAAAAATGGGGCCACCGAGGGCCCCATTCTTGTGCATCACTAAGCTGGCTTACTGTGCCAGCTTTTTGTGCCGTACACGGTGCGGCTGGGCAGCAGCATCGCCGAGGCGTTTTTTGCGGTCAGCTTCGTACTCGGTGTAGTTACCCTCGAAGAAGACCACGTTCGAGTCATCTTCGTACGCCAGGATGTGGGTAGCCACACGGTCCAGGAACCAACGGTCGTGGGAAATCACGATCGCGGCGCCCGGGAAGTCCAGCAGGGCTTCTTCCAGCGAACGCAGGGTTTCGACGTCGAGGTCGTTGGACGGTTCGTCGAGCAGCAGGACGTTACCGCCCTCTTTCAGGGTCAGGGCCAGGTGCAGGCGGCCGCGCTCACCACCGGACAGGTCCTTGACGAACTTCTGCTGGTCGCCACCCTTGAAGTTGAAGCGGCCAACGTAGGTGCGCGACGGGATCTCGTAGTTGCCGATGCGGATCATGTCGGAGCCGTCGGAAACCTGCTGGAACACGGTCTTGCCGCCGTCCAGGTCCTCACGGCTCTGGTCGACGCAGGCCAATTGCACGGTTTCGCCGATCTCGATGCTGCCCGAATCCGGCTGTTCCTTGCCCATCAGCATGCGGAACAGGGTCGATTTACCGGCACCGTTACCGCCGATTACACCGACGATGGCGCCTTTGGGCATGGCGAACGACAGGTTGTCGATCAGCACGCGGTCGCCGTAGCCCTTGGTGACGTTCTTGAACTCGATGACCTTGTCGCCCAGGCGCGGACCGGCCGGGATGTAGATCTCGTTGGTTTCGCTGCGCTTCTGGAATTCCTGCGACTGCATTTCTTCAAAGCGCTGCAGACGGGCCTTCGATTTGGACTGACGAGCCTTGGCGCCTTTGCGCACCCACTCCAGTTCCTCTTTCATGGCCTTTTCGTGGGCGCTCTGCTGCTTGGATTCCTGCGCCAGGCGGTCCGACTTGGCTTCCAGCCAGCCCGAGTAGTTGCCTTCGTACGGGATGCCGGCGCCGCGGTCCAGTTCCAAAATCCAGCCAGCGACGTTGTCGAGGAAGTAACGGTCGTGGGTGATCGCAACCACGGTGCCCGGGAAGTCGTGCAGGAAGCGCTCCAGCCAGGCCACCGAGTCGGCGTCCAGGTGGTTGGTTGGTTCGTCGAGCAGCAGCATGTCGGGGGCCGACAGCAGCAGGCGGCACAGGGCCACACGGCGCTTCTCGCCACCGGACAGGTGTTCGATACGGGCGTCCCAGGCCGGCAGGCGCAGGGCGTCGGCGGCGACATCCAGCTGGCGCTCCAGGTTGTGGCCGTCGGCGGCCTGCAGGATGGCTTCCAGCTTGGCCTGTTCGGCGGCCAGCTTGTCAAAGTCGGCATCCGGGTCGGCGTAGGCGGCGTAGACCTCGTCCAGGCGGGCCTGGGCGTCCTTGATCACGCTGACCGCTTCCTCGACTACTTCGCGAACCGACTTGTTCGGGTCAAGTTGCGGTTCCTGTGGCAGGTAACCGACGTTGATGTCGGGCATCGGACGGGCTTCGCCGTCGAATTCCTTGTCGACGCCCGCCATGATCCGCAGCAGGGTCGATTTACCGGCGCCGTTCAGGCCGAGCACGCCAATCTTGGCGCCCGGGAAGAACGACAGGGAAATGTTCTTGAGAATTTCCCGCTTCGGCGGCACGACCTTGCTCAGCCGATGCATGGTGTAGACGTATTGAGCCAAAACCAAGCCCTCTAATCAGATAAGTAAAGACATCGACGATCGCCCCGACGCGCTGTGGCCAGGGGGATGTGTTTACGGGGTGTCATTGAACAAAGTCGACCATTCTACGCCAACGCGCGGCGTTGCATAGGAGGGGCGATGGTGGGGTGGGTTCAGTGGGATCCCTGGAGGTTTTTATTGCCTGTGCCGGCCTCTTCGCGGCTAAAGCCGCTCCTACAGGGATATCACAGGGTTCGATCACTGTACCGTCCTGTAGGAGCGGCTTTAGCCGCGAAGGGGCCAGCACAGCAAAAGAGATGCCTCAGACTTTACGCTGTTTGCCCTTGCCCCGCGGCAACCGGCACCGGTCGCCCTGCTCGGCCAGGCGCGCAGCCCAGGCGGATTTCACGCTGAAGCCACCGCTACGGGCAGGCTGCTGCTCTACCGCATGGGCCGGCTTGGCAGCCGCAGGCGCAGTACTGACAACCTTTGCAGCAGGCTTGTTCGCCGCGACTACCTCAGCCACGGCAACGGCCGGCGCTGCTGCCGCCTTGGCGGTCTTGCGCAGTTCAGCCAGCGAGGGGGCCTTGCTCTTGGCGGTGGCAGCCGCGTCAGGTTTGACCAGCGAGCGCTGGCAAGACTTGCAGGATACGTCCTCGGTCACGGCAGTGCTGACAAGGGTCTGACTGCTGCGCCCACAGGCGGAATCGAGGCCATTGGAGGAAAAGTGAGTAACCAAAAGCGAACATCTCCGATGCGTTGTCATGTATAGCGGGCGCTATTCTCGCACAGGTTGCAGGGGCTTGCCGAACCACCGGGCAGCCGCCATCGGTCTACACGGCTGGCACTTTGCCATAATCCTAGGCATGCTAGCCCGTTTCAAGTGTCCGGCCTTATAGTGCGCCACCGCGGTGCGGCAGCCAGACACCGGCATACACCGTGCATGCTCCGTCCCTGCCATCGCCAGCCCAATCGCAGGATCAACGCTTGACCAATCTTACTCATCCGTCGTCACTGCGTTCCGCACCACAAGCGCCCGCCGCTAGCCTGCGCGGGTCGATCAAAGGTGCGCTGGCGCTGCTGGCCCTGATCCTGCTGGGCCTGCTGCTGTGGCAGCTGTTCGCCCAGTTCAACCACACCCAGGCCGACCTGCGTAAACAAAGCCTGGATGCCTCCGCGGAACTGGCCGACCACCTGGGCCTGAACATGGCGTTCAAGGCCCAGCAGGCGGTGAACGTTGTGCAGCCGTATGTCAATGCGCCGACGCCCACCGCCCTGCCCAGCCTGCTGACGACCCTGCGCGAGCGCTTGCCCGCCCTGCAAAGCGTGGCCTGGCTGGACAGCAGCGGGCAGTTGCGCGCCGATAGCCTGGCCGGCAGCCCTGACCGCCAGTTGCTTGACGAATTGCTCACACTGAACCAGGGCCGACCGTACTTCTTCACCAATTCGCCCGACAACCGCACCCTGTACCTGCTGCTGCGCCAGGCCGCCGAACAGGACCGCGGCTACTGGTTGCTGCGCCTGTCACCGGACTACTACCGCGAGCTCACCCTGCACCTTGATGGCGGCGGCCACCCGCTGTGGCTGCTGGAAAACAGCCGCAGCGGCGAGGTGCTGCAACGCCATGCCCCATCCGACACCAGCGATGCGCCGCTGCAAAGCGTAATGCTGGCTTTTATCGACAACAGCACCTGGCAGTTGCGCGGCCTGTTCGATGCCAAGCTGACCCAGCAGAAATTGCTACCGGCGCTGATCGGCAAATGCCTGCTGGTGCTGGTCTGTGCCCTGCTGCCGGTGCTGGCGCTGATCAACATGCGCCGCCGCCAGCGCGCGCTGCAGGAAGACCGCCGGCGCTACCAGGAAATTTTCGAAGGTACCGGCGTAGCCTTGTGCGTACTCGATCTGTCCAGCCTGCCCGGCCAGCTCGACCGTTACCACCTGCGCAACCACGCGGCACTCAAGCACAGCCTGGCGCTGGACCCGAACCTGCGCCGCTCGCTGCTGCTGGAGTTGAAGATCACCGAGGTCAACCAGGTGGCGCGCCAGCTGCTGAACATCGACTGCCACGAAGGCGCCTGGCAGCGGCTGATCGACGGCACCGGCGATGGCCGCGACAGCGTCGGCATGCAACTGATCGACGCACTGATCGAGCAACGCCAGCTGCTGGAACTGGAAGTGCGCCTGCCGGCGCCATTGGGCGGCGAGCTGCACCTGTGGCTAATGGCGCGCCTGCCGCTGCAACGCCGTGACTACCAGGCGGTGATCCTCAGCATCAGCGACATCACCAGCCGCAAGCAGGTGGAGTTGTCGCTGCTGGAGCGCGAAGGCTTCTGGTCGGACGTGGTCCGCACCGTGCCCGACCAGTTGTACGTGCAGGACGTGCAGAGCCAGCGAATGATTTTCAGCAATCGCCACCTCGGCCAGACCCTGGGCTACGACCGTACCGAGCTGGCACAGATGGGCGATCGTTTCTGGGAACTGCTGCTGCACCCCGAAGACGCCGCTCACTACCAGGCACTGCGCCATCAACAGCGCGACAGCGGCCATGACCAACCGCTGCACTGCCAGTTGCGCTTCCGCCACCGTGACGGTGGCTGGCGCTGCTACGACATTCGCGAGCAAGTGCTGACCCGCGACGCCGAAGGCCTGGTAACCCGCATCATCGGCGTCGGCAAGGACGTCACGGTGCAGATCGAAGCCAGCCAGTCGCTGCGCGACAGCGAGCAACGCTACCGCATGCTCGCCGAAAGCATCAGCGACGTGATCTTCTCCACCGACAGCCTGCTCAAGCTCAACTATGTCAGCCCTTCGGTACAAAACGTACTGGGCTACCAGGCCGACTGGATCTTCGCCAACGGTTGGCAATCGATCATCGCCAACCCGGCCCAGCTCACCGGCATCTACAGCCTGATGGAGCGCGTCAGCAACGCCATGGGCGACCCTGCCCAACTGGCGCAACTGCGCAGCCAGCTGCCAACCCAGCTGTTCCTGTTCGACTGCCTGCGCGGCGATGGCCGCAAGATCCCGATCGAGCTGCGCCTGGTACTGGTGTGGGACGACGACCAGCGCTTCGAGGGCGTACTCGGGGTAGGCCGCGACATCAGCCAGCAACGCCGTGCTGAAAAAGACCTGCGCATGGCCGCCACGGTATTCGAACACTCCACCTCGGCGATTCTCATCACCGACCCGGCCGGCTATATCGTCCAGGCCAACGAGGCGTTCAGCCGCGTCAGCGGGTATGCGGTGAGCGATGTGCTTGACCAGTTGCCCGGCATGCTAGTGGTAGACGAACAGCAGGAAGGCCACCTGGGCTATATCCTCAAGCAGCTTAACCAACGCGGCAGTTGGGAGGGCGAGGTGTGGCTGCGCCGCCGGGATGGCGACCACTACCCGGCCTGGGTCGGCATTACTGCAGTACTCGATGACGAAGGCGACCTGGCCAGCTACGTGTGCTTCTTTACCGACATCAGCGAACGCAAGGCCAGTGAGCAACGCATTCACCGCCTGGCCTACTACGACGCCCTCACCCACCTGCCCAACCGTACGCTGTTCCAGGACCGCCTGTACAATGCCTTGCAGCAGGCCGAGCGGCAAAAGGCCTGGGTGGTGCTGATGTTCCTCGACCTCGACCGTTTCAAGCCGATCAACGACTCCCTCGGCCATGCCGCCGGCGACCGCATGCTCAAGGACATGGCCCTGCGCCTGCTGGCCTGCGTGGACGACGACGACACCGTGGCGCGCATGGGCGGCGACGAATTCACCTTGCTGCTACAACCGCGCGCCACCCGCGAAATGGCCCTGAACCGCGCCATCCACGTGGCCGAGAACATCCTGGGCAGCCTGGTGCGGCCGTTCGTGCTGGAAAACCGCGAATTCTTCGTCACTGCCAGTATCGGCATCGCCCTCAGCCCGCAGGATGGCAGCGAGCTGAGCCAGCTGATGAAAAACGCCGACACCGCCATGTACCACGCCAAGGAACGGGGCAAGAACAACTTCCAGTTCTACCAGGCCGAAATGAACGCCAGTGCCCTGGAGCGCCTGGAACTGGAAAGCGACCTGCGCCATGCCATGGAGCAGAACGAATTCATCCTCTACTACCAGCCGCAGTTCAGCGGCGACGGCAAGCGCCTGACCGGTGCCGAAGCGCTGCTGCGCTGGCGTCACCCGACCCGCGGCCTGGTGCCACCGGGCGACTTCATCCCGGTAATCGAGGAACTGGGCCTGGTAGTGGACGTGGGTGACTGGGTACTGCGCGAGGCCAGCCGCCAGCTCAAGGCTTGGCACAAGGCCAAGGTGCGCGTGCCGAAGGTGTCGGTGAACATCTCGGCGCGGCAGTTCTCCGACGGCCAGCTGGGCACGCGGATTGCCACCATCCTTGAGGAAAGCGGGCTGCCGCCGGCGTGCCTGGAGCTGGAACTGACCGAAAGCATCCTGATGCGCGAGGTGAACGAGGCGCTGCAAATTCTCGCCAGCCTGAAAAACCTCGGCCTGAGCATTGCCGTGGATGACTTTGGCACCGGCTACTCGTCGCTCAACTATCTCAAGCAGTTCCCCATTGATGTGCTGAAGATCGACCGCACCTTCGTGGACGGCCTGCCCGAAGGCGAACAGGACGCGCAGATTGCCCGGGCGATCATCGCCATGGCCCACAGCCTGAACCTGGCGGTGATTGCCGAGGGCGTGGAAACCCACGAGCAACTGGAGTTCCTGCGCGAGCACGGGTGCGACGAAGTGCAGGGCTACCTGTTCGGGCGGCCGATGCCGGCGCATCAGTTCGAGGCGCAGTTCGCCAACGAGACGTTGTTCATGTTCCATTGATGCTGCCTGCACTGGCCTCATCGCCGGCAAGCCAGCTCCCACAGAATTGCACATGGTTTGGAGTGGGTGCGGTCGGTGTGGGAGCCGGCTTGCCGGCGATGGGGCGCCGAGAGCCCCCAAAAAACCGGACTTTCAAGTCAACTCGAATGCCCGCCCAGCCCAGACACGGCGCGGGATGCAACATGAAGCCCATTGGTCCGCGACTTGATGCCACTTCATATGCCAGCCGCGAATCAATCGGTTAGAATGCCCGCCTAACTCACCCCCGATCCTTGAGGACCGCCATGTTCAGCCGTGATTTGACCATTGCCAAGTACGACGCCGAGCTCTTCGAAGCCATGCAGCAAGAAGCCCTGCGCCAGGAAGAGCATATCGAGCTGATCGCTTCGGAAAACTACACCAGCCCGGCAGTCATGGAAGCCCAGGGCTCGGTGCTGACCAACAAGTACGCCGAAGGCTACCCAGGCAAGCGCTACTACGGTGGTTGCGAGTACGTCGACGTCGTCGAGCAACTGGCCATCGACCGCGCCAAGGAACTGTTCGGCGCCGACTACGCCAACGTCCAGCCACACGCCGGCTCCCAGGCCAACGCTGCCGTCTACCTGGCCCTGCTGTCGGCCGGTGACACCATCCTGGGCATGAGCCTGGCCCACGGTGGCCACCTGACCCACGGCGCCTCGGTAAGCTCCTCGGGCAAGCTGTACAACGCCATCCAGTACGGCATCGACGGCAACGGCCTGATCGACTACGACGAAGTCGAGCGCCTGGCAGTTGAACACAAGCCGAAAATGATCGTTGCCGGCTTCTCGGCCTACTCGCAGGTGCTGGACTTCGCCCGCTTCCGCGAAATCGCCGACAAGGTCGGTGCTTACCTGTTCGTGGACATGGCCCACGTTGCCGGCCTGGTTGCCGCTGGCGTGTACCCGAACCCTGTGCCGTTCGCCGACGTGGTTACCACCACCACTCACAAGACCCTGCGCGGCCCGCGCGGCGGCCTGATCCTGGCCCGTGCCAACGCCGACATCGAGAAGAAGCTCAACTCTGCTGTCTTCCCAGGCGCCCAGGGCGGCCCGCTGGAGCACGTCATCGCTGCCAAGGCCATTTGCTTCAAGGAAGCCCTGCAGCCTGAATTCAAGGCTTACCAGCAGCAAGTCGTGAAGAACGCCCAGGCCATGGCCAGCGTGTTCATCGAGCGTGGTTTCGACGTGGTTTCCGGCGGTACCCAGAACCACCTGTTCCTGCTGTCGCTGATCAAGCAGGAAATCTCCGGTAAGGACGCTGACGCCGCCCTGGGCAAAGCCTTCATCACCGTGAACAAGAACTCGGTACCGAACGACCCACGTTCGCCTTTCGTCACCTCGGGCCTGCGTTTCGGCACCCCAGCCGTTACCACCCGTGGCTTCAAGGAAGCCGAGTGCAAGGAACTGGCCGGCTGGATTTGCGACATCCTGGCAGACCTGAACAACGAAGCGGTGATCGACGCCGTGCGTGAGAAGGTCAAGGCCATCTGCAAGAAGCTGCCGGTTTACGGCAACTGATAGGCGCTTAGCCTGCAGTGAACAAGCCCGGCCCAGTGCCGGGCTTTTTCGTTTTCGGCCACCGGGCGGAACCCGTTCCGAATGGGCGCTTCATTGCGGTCGGCTTAGTCTGCCCCTTCTTGTCCCCAACCGGAAACACACCATGGTCGACCATAAGGCACTGTCATTCACCGCAACACTGGAACTAAGCGACTGCCCGCTGAATACGCTGGACAGCATTTCTACAGGGCCAATTCTCCTCAGTAACCCCATCAACGGGGTTGGTCCCGGCATCGACGGCAGCGGTGCTATCGGCATGTTCAATTGCTCGGATGAAGATTGGCAACTGGGCACAGACACTGGGCTGATCACCTTTGACAAAGGCCCCGGCGCACTGCCCCTCCTGTTGTACTTCCGCCATTTTGATGAGGGTTACAGGCTGTACGTGCGCAGCGGCAAGCACTCAGGCGAAGGCGTATTCGCCAATGACAATGGTTTGATAAACGTCCAGCCGATAAAAGCCAGCGATCCCTGCCTGTGGAAAGTACTCAATGCTCAAACCGGGCAACCCTTCGATCTTACCCAATGCGATGGCGCTGATTGTGATATCAAGTTGGTGAGTGCCAAGGGCCACCCGGTCGAGCCTCAGTACCTCTACCCCGTGGGCGCATTTCTGGCCTGTTACCCTGCGGCCCATCAAGGTGAATTGGGCCTGGTCATTCAAGAACGCGGAGTCGATTGGCTCAACGCGCAATGACGCACCTCAACTTGCAATCAAATGCGCGCCCTCACCGGCCGTAACGTATTACCCTGTGTCCCTTTCTCCACCCGCGGACACAGGCCCTACATTGACCAGAGAGCAACTCGAAACCCGGCAAATCCCGATCTACTTCGCCGCCGTGCTCGCCGCCGTCGCCTTCGGCCTGTTGGCCAGCGACACTGCACGCCAGCTGGAGGCCCTGGTCACCCCCGCCATCGCCGTGTTGATGTACGCGATGTTCCTGCAGATCCCTTTCCTTGATCTGCGCCAGGGTTTGGGCAACCGCCGCTTCATCGCCGCCCTGCTGCTGGCCAACTTCATCCTGGTGCCGCTGCTGGTATGGGCAATCACCCGTGGGCTGGTCGCACACCCGGCAATCCTCGTCGGTGCCTTGCTGGTGCTGCTCACACCGTGCATTGACTACGTGGTGGTGTTCACCCACATCGGCAAGGGTGACTCGCGCCTGACCTTGGCCGCCACCCCCGTGTTGCTGTTGCTGCAACTGGTGCTGTTGCCGGTGTTCCTGGCGCTGATGCTGGGTGACAGCAACAACGTGGCCATCTCAATCACCCCGTTCGTGGAAGCCTTCGTGCTGCTGATCGTGTTGCCAATGGCGCTTGCCATACTCACCAGCGCCGGCGCCCGTCGCTTACGTGCAGTCTCGACCTGGTACAATGCCTGGGCCTGGCTGCCGGTGCCGGCGATGGCCCTGGTGCTGGTTGTGGTGATCGCTTCGCAGATTGCCGCGGTACTGCACGACTTCGAGCGCTTGCTGCCGGTGATTCCGGTGTACATCGGCTTCATGCTGCTGGCGCCAGCCATAGGCTTCGTCTCGGCCCGGCTGCTGCGCCTGCCGGCCACCGAGGCACGCTCGGTAACCTTCAGCGCCGCCACGCGCAACTCGCTGGTGGTGCTGCCGCTGGCGCTGGCACTGCCTGAAGACATGCGCAGCCTGGCGGCAGCGGCCGTCATCACCCAGACACTGCTCGAACTGGTGGCCGAGCTGATCTATGTGCGGGCAGTGCCCCGGCTGGTGCACTGACCCGCCGCGCTTCACTTACACTTTGGCAGGGTCCGGTTTGTCGGCATTGATACCCAACGCTTCGATCGCCTTGGCCAGCAGCGCCCGCTCGACAACACCCTCATCGGCCAGCGCCTTGAGCGCAGCCAGCACGATGAACTGGCGGTCGACCTCGAAGTGCCGGCGTAGCGCCTCACGGGTATCGGACTGGCCAAAGCCGTCGGTGCCCAGCGCAACGAAACGCCGGTCATCCAGCCATGGGCGGATCTGGTCAGCGTGGATCTTGATGTAGTCCGTCGCCACTACCACTGGGCCGGCATGGCCCTGCATAACCTGCCGCACATACGGCACCTTGGGCGCTTCGAGTGGGTGCAGCAGGTTCCAGCGCTCGATCGCCTGCGCTTCACGGCGCAGCTCGGTCAGGCTGGTGGCACTCCAGATCTCGCTGCCTACGCCGTAGTCCCGCTCAAGGATCTCAGCCGCCGCGATCACCTCCGGCAAGATTGCACCACTGCCCATCAACTGGACACGGCGCTGGCCATCCTCGACCTTGGTCTCGATCGGCAAACGGTAAAGCCCCTTGAGAATGCCCTGCTCGCAACCTTCGGGCATGTCCGGGTGCGCGTAGTTCTCGTTGAGCACGGTGATGTAATAGTAGATGTCCTCCTGCTCGGCATACATGCGGCGCATGCCGTCCTGGATGATCACCGTCAGTTCGTAGGCGTAGGTCGGGTCGTAGGACACACAGCACGGCACCGTCGCCGACATCACGTGGCTGTGGCCATCGTCATGCTGCAGGCCCTCGCCCATCAGCGTGGTGCGCCCGGAAGTAGCGCCCAGCAGGAAGCCACGGGCGCGGGCATCACCTGCCGCCCATAGCAGGTCACCGACCCGCTGGAAGCCGAACATCGAGTAGAAGATATAGAACGGCACGGCCATCACGCCATGGTTGGCGTAGGCCGTACTGGCCGCGATCCACGACGAGGTCGCCCCGGACTCGTTGAGGCCCTCCTGCATGATCTGGCCGTCGATGCTTTCCTTGTAATACGACAAGGTACCGGCGTCCTGCGGGGTATACAGCTGGCCGACATGCGAGTGGATACCCACCTGGCGGAACATGCCCTCCATGCCGAAGGTGCGTGACTCGTCCGGCACGATCGGCACCACCTGGCGGCCGATGTTCGGGTCCTTGAGCAAGGCGCTGAGCAAGCGGACGAAGGCCATGGTGGTGGAAATCGCCCGGCCGTTGGTGCCCTTGGTGTGGCTCTCGAGCGCTGCCAGTGACGGCACCTGCAGCGGCTCGATTGCGGCATGCCGGGCCGGCACCTGGCCGCCCAATGCCTCGCGGCGGGCTTTCAGGTAATTGGCATCAACGCTGTCCGGGGCCGGGCGCAGGTACGGCAAATCGCCGAGTTGCTCGTCAGACAGGTCCAGGCTGAAACGGTCGCGGAATGCCTTGACCGCGGACTCGCCGATCTTCTTCAGCTGGTGGTTGATGTTCTGCGCCTCGCCCGCCTCCCCCAGGCCGAAGCCCTTGACGGTCTTGGCCAGGATCACGGTCGGGCGCCCCTGGTGGCTAACCGCACTGGCATAGGCGTTGTACACCTTGACCGGGTCGTGGCCACCCCGGGCGAGCTTCCAGATCTGCTCGTCGGTCATGTCGCTGACCATTTCCAGCAGTTCCGGGTACTTGCCGAAGAAGTGCTCGCGCACATAGGCGCCATCCTGCGACTTGAAGGCCTGGTACTCGCCATCGACGCATTCCATCATGCGTTGGCGCAGCAAGCCGGTGGCATCCTTGGCCAGCAGGCGGTCCCACCCGCTGCCCCACACCACCTTGATCACGTTCCAGCCGGCGGCGCGGTAGATGGCCTCGAATTCCTGGATCACCTTGCTGTTACCGCGCACCGGGCCGTCCAGGCGCTGCAGGTTGCAGTTGACCACGAAGATCAGGTTGTCGAGGCGCTCGCGGCCGGCCAGGGAAATGGCCGCCAACGATTCCGGCTGGTCCATCTCGCCGTCACCGAGGAAGGCCCATACCTTGCGGCCCTGGTGCGCCTTCAGGCCTCGGTCTTCCAGGTAACGCATGAAGCGCGCCTGGTACGCCGAGGTAATCGGCCCGAGGCCCATCGACACCGTCGGGTACTGCCAGAAGTCCGGCATCAGCCGCGGGTGCGGGTAAGACGAAATGCCATCGCGGTCGGTTTCACGGCGGAAGTTGTCCAACTGCTCTTCGCTCAGGCGCCCTTGAGTGAAGGCGCGACCATAGATACCAGGCGCCGAGTGCCCCTGGATGTACACCAGGTCACCCGCGAACTGCTCTGTGCGGCCACGGAAGAAATGGTCAAAGCCCACGTCGTACAGCACCGCCGCCGACGCATAGGTAGCAATGTGGCCGCCGACATTGGAGTGTTTACCGGCGCGCAGCACCATGGCCAGCGCGTTCCAGCGAATGTAGCCATTCAGGCGCTTCTCGATTTCCAGGTTGCCGGGGTAAGGCAGTTCACGCTCCGGGCTGATGGTGTTGACGTAGGGCGTAGTGATGCGGCCGTGCAGGTCGCCGTGCAGCGACACGTCGAAGTCCAGCAGCTTGTCGATCAGGAAGTGCGCACGTGGGCGGCCTTCTACTTTTACGACGGACTCGATCGAATCGATCCACTCCCGCGTTTCTTGCGGGTCGGCATCATGAAGCAGGGCATTTCGAACCATGGCGCAATCTCCTTGATTGGTCGGCGTCCGGGCGTGATCGCCAGCAGCCAGTTGTTGCAAGTGCAATTGAATTTAGCCCCCAGGACGATATGATTGCAACTGCAATAAAGCACGCATGGCAAAAAATGTTGCAAAAGCAACAACATTTTCAATTTTGGGATATCACATGCCGAGCAAGACCCCAGACCTCTGGTTCAGCTTCGTACGCGCCCACCGCAGCCTGATCCGCGAGATCGAACGCCGGCTCAGCGAGCAGGACTTGCCCCCTTATGCGTGGTACGACGCACTCTGGGGCATCGAGAGCGGCACCGACGGCTGCCGGCGCATGCACGAGCTGGCAGATGTGATGGCAATCGAGCGCTACAACCTGACCCGCCTGGTCGACCGGCTGGAGAAGGAAGGCCTGGTCGAGCGAATCAAGGCCATGGATGACGCCCGCGGCGCGGTGGCGCAGATCACCGACAGTGGCCGCAAGCTGCGCAAGCGCATGTGGAAAGTTTACAAACAGGCGGTCGATGAACTGTTCCTGGCCCAGTTCGACGAGGAACAGCAAAAAGCCTTTTCCGAAGCCCTGGAGGGCGCTATCGGTAACGCCCGTCAACACTCACGCTAGGCTCAGCACAGGTTGTAGCGCTGCAAGGCCTGGTCCAGCACACCTGCGTCAATGACCGACTGCCGGGCCAGCGCCTGCAAGGCGAGGTACGTTATCCAGTGCCGATCGGGGCGCTGGCCCGGTTGCAACGTATCGGCACCCAGCGCAGTGAATGGCGCGCTGACATGCCCAGACAGTTGCCCGGCGACGAACTCTGCATAGCCGGTGACTGCAATGATCGGCAGTTGGCTACCGCCCAGGCAGTGCTGCAGATACGAGCGGCGTTGGCGACGCTTCTGGCGTTGCACAGCGGCAGCATCACGGGCCAGGCGCGTATAACTGGGGCAACTCCAGATTTCACTGGTCACGCCCCAGTCGCGCTCAAGCAACCCGGCTGCTGCCTGCACTTCGCGCAACACCTGCCCGGCCCCCAACAGCCGTACCTGAGGGGTGCCCCCAACCTCACGCAACAGCGGATACATGCCCAGATAAGCCCGGCTGCGATCACAGTCAAGCTTGTCGCCCGGCTCGTCATGCAAGGTCATGTAGCAAAAACCGGTTAGCCCTTTCAGGTACAGCTCGCGCAAGGCACCACTGAGAATCACCCGGGCCTCGTCGCCGCAGGCCGGGTCATACGGCATGCACTGCGGGTTCGATGCCAGCCACATCGGCAACCACGGGTGCGCGCCCTTGGCCCAGCGCGACGGGCTCGACTCGATGTCGTTGAGGAAGATGCCACGCTGCGCCGTCTGGTTGGTCAGCATCGACAAGCGCGCCGACGTGGGCGACTGGGTCAGGTAGAGCATCGGCCGCTCGTCGGCACGGGCACCTTGGCTGAACCATAGCGGCCAGGCACTTACCGGCGTATCCGCCTGCTGCTCGCTGGAACGGTCATCGATCAGCCACAACTGGCCACCGACCTGCGGGTCCTTGCGCATGCGCTTGATCAGGTCCAGTACGGTGAACAGCGGCGAGCTGCGCGAGCCCTGCAGCCGCGCCGACTCGTCGATATGACGCAGGCAGGCTTCGGCTGCGGATTCAGTGCGGGTGGTGCGTTGAAGACCCAGGTTGTCCATTGCAAAAATCCCTCGATGCACAGGCGCGTGCATCATGTGATAGCGCAATGAAGTTGCAATTGCAACAACAATCCCCCTTATCAGTTGTAGGTCACACTCCCACAGGGACAGCGCTGGCCCGTAGGAGCGGGTTTACCCGCGAAGCAACCAACACGGTGTATCGGTGTTCGCGGCCAAGGCCGACAAGGTCCAGTGCCAGGCTCAGAACCTGGCCCGCAACGCCACGTTGAAGTTGCGCGGCTCGCCATAGAAGTTCCAGTAGTTGGGGTTGCCCAGGGTCTGGTAGTACTTCTTGTCGAACACGTTATCCAGGTTGTACTGCAGCTCGAGGTGTTTGCTGATCAAGCCAGCTCCCACAGGTACTCCACTGCCCTCGAGCACGGTGATTATCCTGTGGGAGCTGGCTTGCCGGCGATGGGGCGCAACGCGGCCCAATTGGCTTGACTGACCGGCATTAACCCAAGCCCCGCCTCGCTCACAGCGCCTTCATCTCGGCAATATCCCTCGCCACCTGATCTGCAGAGTGGTCAAACATGGCCTGCTCCTGCGCATCCAGCGGCAATTCGATCACCCGCGCCAGCCCCTGCTCTGCCAGTACACAGGGCACACCCATGGCGATGTCGTTGCGTCCGTACTCACCTTCAAGAATCGCCACCGCCGGCAGAATGCGGTTTCGCCCATTGGCGATGGCATCGACCATCTGCGCAATGGCCACGCCCGGTGCATCGCAGGCGCTGCCCATCTTCTTCAAACCCAGGATCTCGCCGCCGCCCTTGCGCGTGCGTTCGACAATCTGCTCGATCTGCTCGGCGGACAGGAAGTGGGACAACGGCACCGAGCCAATCTGGCAGTAGCGCATCAGCGGCACCATGCTGTCGCCATGCCCGCCCAGCACCAGCGCGGTGATATCCCGGGCTGAAAACCCGGTCTGTTCGGCAATGAAGCACTTCATGCGCGCGGTATCCAGCACACCCGCCTGCCCGAACACCTTGTCGCGTCCAAGGCCGCTCACGCTCCAGGCGCGATAGGTCAGCACATCGACCGGGTTGGACACCACCAGCACCGTGGCAGCCGGTGCGTGGCGTTTGATATCCGCCATGATGCCGTCGAGGATCGGCAGGTTGATACTCAGCACATCCTGGCGCGACTGGCCGGGCTTGCGTGGCACGCCTGCGGTAATCACCACCAGCTCGGAACCGTCGAGCATCTCGGCCTTGGCCCCGCCGTAAACCCGGGTGTCGGAACCCGACTCAACAGCGGCCTGCCACACGTCCAGCGCCTTGCCCTGCGCCAGCTCACCCTGCACATCCATCAACACCAGTTCACGGCACAGCTCATCCCGCGCAATGATCTGCGCCGCGGCTTCGCCGACCAGGCCGGCCCCTACGATTGTCAATTTGTTCACCAGACACCTCCCAGCGGCGCGTGCCACCAGGAACACGCCTGCGTATAGAGAGAAGTATTGCTCGCTGGGGCTAAAAGGCCACCCTGGGTGATTCGCCAAACCTGTCATGAGCCACTGTCATGCACCCCTGTGGGCTTCAGCCGCGAACACCGGCAAAGCCGGTGCCATCCACCGCGTCGCCTCCTTCGCGGGTAAACCCGCTCCTACAGGGGATCAACGCATCTCTCAAGCTACGACGACGTTCACTTGACACTGTCCGGTTGAAGCCCGAATACTTTGCAAAGATTCATATAGATGACCAAATAACAAGGTGAATCGCTTCATGTATACCCTCCACCGAAATCCACTTGCCCTGCGCATTCCCTCCTTCAGCCGGCCCCAGTTCCAGCCCTCGCTAGTTCGGCTCTTACGCATTCAAATCCTTAGTGCCGCCAGAACACCTGCCCAACCGAGATTCCCTGAATGACTCCCTTAGATATACAGCTACTGCTGACCGCATTGGTCAGTGTCCTGGTGCTGGTGGCGCTGATCGTGTCGCGCCTCAAGATGCACCCGCTTCTGGCCTTGTTGGTGGTGTCCATTGGCGTCGGTTTCGCGACCCAGATGGAGCCAGGCAGCATCGTCTCGCACCTGCTCACCGGCGCCGGCAAGACCTTGGGTGCGGTCGGGGTGGTGATCGCGCTGGGCGCAATGCTCGGCAAGATCCTGGCTGACGCGGGTGTTACCGAACAGGTCGCGGATGTGATCCTCAAGCGCACGTCGGACCGGATGATTCCCTGGGCGATGATGCTGGTTGCTTTTGTCATTGGCATCCCGATGTTCTTCGAGGTGGGCCTGGTGATCATGCTGCCGCTGATCTTCAGCGTGGCGCGAAAGCTGGAAAGCAAAGCTCGCTTCAAAGGTTCGGCGTATGTGTATGTAGGTGTGCCGGTCATTTCCGCACTTGCCGCCATGCACGGCATGGTACCGCCGCACCCTGGCCCGCTGACCGCCATCGCCGTGCTCAAGACCTCGGTCGGGCCGACCATGCTGTATGGCTTCCTTGCCGCGATCCCGGCGATGATCCTGGGTGGCCCGCTGTATGGCCTGTTCATTTCGCAGCGCATGAGCACCCGCCCCGATCAGGCATTGCTGGACCAGTTCACCCTGGCTGAGAAAACCGATGATCAACCCCGCCCCGGCGTACTGGTCGGCATGCTGGCCGCGTTGCTGCCGGCGATCCTGATGCTGGTGCATGCCGTCGCCGAAATGCTGCTGCCCAAGGACAATGCGCTGCTGCAAATGGCCAGCTTCCTCGGTAACCCGCTGATCGCCATGCTGCTGGGCGTGCTGTTCGCAGGCTTCAGCCTGGTACTGGCGCGCGGTGGCGACGCTGAACAACTGCGCGATGCGCTGGGCAAAAGCCTCAAACCAATCGCCTCGATCATCATGATCATCGCCGGCGGCGGCGCCTTCCAGGAGATGCTGACCAGCGCCAAGGTAGGCGACGCCATCGTGCACCTGACCCAGCAGTCTGCCTTCCCGCCGTTGATTCTGGGATGGCTGATCGCAATGCTGTTGTCGGTGTCCACCGGCTCTGCCACGGTCGGCATCGTCGGCGCCGCCGGCTTGCTGGCGCCACTTGCCGGTGCCGACCCCAGCCTGAACCTGCCATTGCTGGCCCTGTCCATCGGCTGCGGTTCGCTGTTCTTCAACTATGCCAACCATGCCGGTTTCTGGATGGTGAAGGAGTCGTTTGGCATGACCATGGGCGAAGCGACCAAGACCATTTCGGTGGTGCAGTCCATTGTGGCGGTGGTCGGTTTGATTGTGGTGTTGATGTTGAATACGGCGATTACCGTGAGCTGAATCGGCTTCGCCTGTAATACGTCGTTGACGCGGTCTCTGTGGGAGCCGCGCTTGCCGGCGATGGGTTGCGAAGCAGCCCCAATGCAGGCGGCGCCATTCTGACGGATTGTAATTGACTTGAGACTTTGGGGCCGCTGCGCAGCCCATCGCCGGCAAGCGCGGCTCCCACACCGAGTGCAGTGGGCTTGCGGGCAAAGTTCTCTGCTCGACAGCTCAGCCCGGAGGGGCTGGGTGATCTCCCACAGGAACTGCGCTGGCTTCGCGTTAACACTGTACCTGTAGGAGCGGCTTCAGCCGCGAACACGAGCGAAGCTCGTGCCAGCCACCGCAATGCCCGCCCATCATGGAACGGCACTGCGCTCCGATATTGACTCACCCTGTGTAGTCATCAGAAGATGACCCCATGACCACTTACAAGCGTGCAAAAATGATGCGCCCCATGATGACCGCCTCCGGCGGGCCATAGGACGCTGCGCGCGCAAACAGAACGCATCCATCCCTAAGCCCCGCCCCCATGGTCGGGGCTTTTTCATGCTCCGATCATGCCCATCCATGACAAGGAGAGTGAACATGTTGCAGATCCGTCCAGCCAAGTACAGCGACGCCGAGGCCGCTTTCGAGATCCGGCTTCAGGCAATTCGGCACCAGTGCATAACCGTCTACACGCCGGAACAGGTTCAAGCCTGGACACAGGTGCCGCTGACCGAGGGATACAGGGCCAGCGTGGCCCGGCAATATCACATTGGATGGTGGGACGATGTACCGGTTGCCACTGGGCTGATCGATTTCCAGTCCGGGGAGCTGGGGGCGCTGTTTGTGCTGCCTGCATTCATGGGCGCGGGGATTGGCAAGGCGATGATTCACTACCTGGAGCGGCTGGCGCTTGAGGCGGGGCTGACCGAGATTCACCTGGACGCCACCCCAAATGCCACCCCGTTCTACCATCGGTGTGGTTATCAGGGGGAGGCAGAGGGTATCTATACCTCGCCTTCGGGGCTCGAGCTGGCATGCACGCCTATGCACAAACGACTGATCGACTAGAAACGGCGCTGTTCCAAAAATCCCCCGCTCACTCTACAATTGAAACTCATTCCTATCTGCAGCTTATTCTTGGGAAGAGGAAAGTGCCCCCTGACGCCCCGTTGCAACCCCTCGACAGCCTTTATCGCGACCACCACGGCTGGTTGCAAGGCTGGCTGCGTCTGCGCCTTGGGGATCGCGAGCGGGCGGCGGATCTTGCACAAGACACTTTCCTGCGGCTGCTGGTAACACGCCGCCTGCCCGAGCAGAGCGATGGCCGCCGGTTCCTGGCACAGATCGCCCGCAACCTGGTGATCGACCAATGGCGCCGTCAGCGTATCAAGCAAGCTTACCTGGACAGCCTGGCCGCCCTGCCCGAGCCGGAAAGCCCGTCACTGGAAACCCGTGCCATCGTCATCGAAACCCTGATGCAGATCGATGCCATGCTCGACAGCATGCCGGCCAAGGTGCGTGAGGCTTTCCTGCTGTCGCAGTTCGAAGGGCTGACCTACCCACAGATCGCTGAGCGCCTGGGGGTCAGCGTCAGCTCCGTGCAGAAGTACATGCTGCGTGCGATCACCGCCTGCTACCAGGTGCTGTACGCCGAATGACAAGCGCCAGCGAAGCCCCGATCGCCGCCAACATCGTCGAGCAGGCCAGCCATTGGCTGATGCTGCAATGGGGCGGAGAACTGAACAAGGAACAACTGCGGCGCTTCACCGAATGGCGCGCGGCAGACCCTGAGCATGACCGCGCATGGCTGCGCCTGGAGCAGCTGCAAAGCACCCTGAGCGGTGTGCCGGTGGATACCGCCCTTAGCGTGCTGCGAGAGCAACCCGATGCCCGCCGCCGGCAAGCGCTGAAACTGCTTGGTACACTTCTGTTGGCTGGCGGCAGCGGCTATCTCGCCCAGTCGCAATTGCCTTGGCGCGAGGCGATGGCAGACCTGCGCAGCGGCACCGGCGAACGCCTGCAACGCACGCTGGCCGATGGCAGCCGGCTGAGCCTGAACAGTGGCAGTGCGGTTGATATCCTGTTCAGCGCCAGCGAGCGGCGCATTCGCCTGCTGACGGGGGAGCTGCTGCTGGACAGCGGCCGGGACCGAGCACAACGCCCGTTGATCGTTGACACCGCAGCCGGCGAAATTCAGGCGCTGGGCACGCGCTTTTCCGTCTATCAACATGACGAAGAATGCCAGGTCGAGCTGTTCGAAGGCGAACTGGAACTGCGCCCGCGACATGCCGGCGCCATACGCCTGCAAGCCGGGCAAAGTTGCCGGTTCTCCGCTATCCGGCTCGGTGACATCGTGCCAGCCAACCCCAACGCCATTGCCTGGCACGATGGCCGCTTGATCGCCGAGCGTACGCCGCTGGGGCAGTTCATCGCAGAACTCGCCCGCCATCGCCCAGGCATGTTGCGCTGTGACCCCGCCGTGGCCGCCCTGCCGCTGACGGGCGTGTTCCCGCTGGCAGACACAGACCGCGTGCTCTTGGCACTCGAGCAGTCACTGCCCGTGAAGGTGCACAGGCTGACACGCTTCTGGACCACCATCAGCCCGGCATCACAGACGTAGCAATCGGGATTAGAAAAAAACCTGCAATCCATTGTCGGTTTTGCCGACTCGTCCGGGATAACTCTTGAATCCAACCAAGAAGCATTCTCAAGAGGACCGTTCAGAGTGCCGAACTTAGTCACATCCACCCGCCTACGACTGTCCCGACATATTCTGTTCACCGGCTTGCTCAGCAGCGGTGCGGCGCTGCTTGCCATGCCCGCCGCGCAGGTCTACGCAAGCGAACAGACACGCCACTACGCCATCCCCGCCGGAGGCGTGGATCAGGCGCTGAACCACTTTGCGAGCCAGTCCGGCATTTTGCTGTCCGCAGATGCTCAACTCACAACCGGCAAGCGCAGCCCGGGGCTCAATGGCACCTATTCGGTGAAAGATGGCCTGGCCCAACTGCTGGCCGGCACTGGCCTTCGAGCGCTCAAGAGCGCCGACAGCTACATAGTAGAGGCAGTTGTGGACAGCAAAGGTGCGCTGGAGCTGGGGGCGACTACCGTGACGGGCGCAGTACTGGGTAGCACTACCGAAGGCACCGGCTCGTACACCACCCGCTCAGCCCAGACGGCTACCAAGCTGCCGTTGTCCCTACGCGAAACGCCGCAATCGGTGACGGTCATCACCCGCCAACGCATCGAAGACCAGAATCTCGCCAACCTCAACGAGGTGGTACAGAACACCCCTGGGCTCACCCTGCGCCGCACCGGGCCCGAACGCTCGTCGTACTACGCCCGTGGCTTTTCCCTCGATAACATCATGTACGACGGCCTGCCCACCAGCCTGGATAGCTCACAAGTGTCACAGGACCTGTTGTCGGCCGACATGGCCATGTATGACCGGGTTGAAGTCGTGCGTGGCGCCACTGGCTTGATGCAGGGCGCAGGCAACCCTGCTGCCGCCATCAACCTGATTCGCAAGCGGCCGACGCGAGCGTTCCAGGCCAGCATCGAAGGCAGCATGGGCAGTTGGGACCGTTACCGCACCGAGGTTGACCTCAGCGGCTCACTCAACCAAAACGGTACCCTTCGCGGCCGGATGGTGACGGCATACCAGACCGGCAACAGCTACCGGGATACGCTGGATAACGAGCGCAGCCTGTTCTACGGCATCCTGGAGGCCGACCTCGACGACAGCACCACCTTGACCCTGAGTGCATCGCGCCAGCAAGACAACAACAACGGCAACGGCTGGACCGGCCTGCCGGTGGGCTTCAACGGCAGCGACCTGCACCTGTCCCGCTCCACCTCACTGAGCAGTGACTGGGAGTACTGGGACAAAATCAGCACGTCTGCCTATGCCGCACTTGAACACATCCTCGACAACGGCTGGAAGCTCAACCTTTCGGCTACCAAGACCTGGGCCGACCTGGACATGCTGGGCACCTATCTGGTCGGTAGCACAGCCACTCAGACCTATAACCAGTTCGTCGGTGCCGGGCACTATCGGGAAACCCAGAACAGCTTCGATGCCTATGCCAGCGGCCCGTTCCGCTTGATGGATCGCGAGCATGAACTGGTCGTGGGCGCCAGCCACCGACGCGTCGTGTTCAACGGTGACGTGCCCTACAACATCCTGCTGAACAGCAACATCGACCTCTACAACTGGGACGCGGGCGCCACGCCGAAACCGAAGAGCCAAGACAAGTACGGCTGGCAAAACACCAACGCCAAGCTCAACAGTTTCTATGCCACCACGCGCCTGAACCTGGCCGACCCGCTGAAGCTGATTTTAGGCAGCCGACTGGACTGGTATGACAACACCACCACCTCACCCTACAAAAACACCGCGCCAAGCGAGTTGAAGGTCACGCGGCATGTCACCAAGTACGCCGCCCTGATCTACGACATTGATGAACATCACAGCATCTATGTGAGCTACACCGATATCTTCAAACCGCAGAACTACCGGGATGCCGCCGACAACATCATTGCCCCGATCACCGGAAAGAACTACGAGCTGGGTATCAAGGGCGAGTACTTCGAGGGCGCGTTGAACGCTTCGGCTGCCATTTTCCAGATCGATCAGGAAGACCGCGCCAAGTCGTTTACCGACGGCTGCCCTACGGCGCCGACCACCCCCTGCTACGAGGCGGCAGGAAAAGTGCGCAGCAAGGGCATCGAGCTGGAGGTGCAAGGTCAACTGACGCCTGATTGGCAACTGGCGGCCGGATATACCTTCGCCGAAGCCAAGTATGTCAAGGATGCCAAAAAGGAAAACGAGGGCCGCCTGTTCGACACCGACATTCCCCGCCATCTGTTCAAGATGAGCACAACCTATACGCTGCCTGGGCGATTCAACCAGTGGCGGGTGGGCGCCTCCCTGTATCACCAGAATCGCATCTACAACAAGAACACCACCTACATGATTGAGCAGGATGGCTACACCTTGGTCGACGCCATGTTGGGCTTCAAGCCGACCGAGCACATCGATGCTCGCGTTAACCTGAACAATGCTTTTAACAAGAAGTACTACAACGCGCTCAGCAACTCGGTCACGGTACCGAGTAACGTTTATGGTGAGCCACGCAACCTGATGCTGTCGGTGAAGTACTCGTTCTGAGGCATCAAGCGACTCCGTGCTAGATGGCACGGGCTTCGCCCGTGTTCGCGGGCATGCCCTAATGCCAGTCAGTTAGGCGACAAGGGCTGACGGGTGTTTGCCTTGGGATTTTGGTTGCCTGTTAGATCGAGCGCCGCCCGCGCGGCGCTCGATCTCACAGGCGATGCTAAAAGCCCGCCGAACACCTTGCGCGGCCAAGCAAGCTAAGGTGGCAGCAGTACGCGGGTTGGCCGACCGGGACGAAAGGAACCCGGCACACCCCAAGGTGACCCGCGCACCACCGCCATAACGCGACATCGCGGGCACAAAAAAAGCGCCTGCGATAAAGATTGGGCGCTGATGCACCTTTCGATTCCGACCGGCCAAGGTCGCATCACCAATGCTTCGGCGACGGAGGGACTTTATTCCTGGGTAGCTATTTTCGCAAATTTCTCAGAATACGAAAGGACTGCGCACTTCGTAGGAAAACGACCTGGCACAGGTAACGCACACACGTCAGGACCGACGCGGTCAGTGTGGGAGCTGGCTTGCCTGCGATGGGCTGCGAAGCAGCCCCCTACCCCGAACCCGAAGGAATAACCCGCTAGCGGCCCTCAACAGGAACGGGCCAGCCGCAACTCCAATATCTGGCCCTTTCCATCAACGATCTCGCCTACCACTCCAACTCGTGACCGTTCCGCTCCATGACTTTCCCGCACTGCTCACTGGCTAACCGGCTAATAATCCGAATCGCCTGATGAATTCCGGCCGTATTGCGAAAGCTCAATCGGGTTGTGTTCGCATTCCAGCATTTCATCGTGCTGGACCAAGGCCTCGCCTAGCAGTTCGAGGGTCCAGGCGTAGCTTTGGATGGTGGATAGGCGTTCTTGGTCAGACATGGCGCACCTCCGTTCGGACAGAGGAATTGCGGGCCTGGCTGATGGTGAAGTCAGTGGGAACCATCGAGAAACGACGGAGGGGAACGAATGCGCGGATCCTGCTCGGACTTGAGATAAGCATGCATGAGGCTCCAAGTTTTGGCTGGAGCTACCACGATCCTTCCTACGGGATTGGGTGGCAGCCGTGTGTGGGGTAGGAATACCGGGAAACTTGGAAACCCGGCCAGGCCGAAGCCTGCCCACACACAGCCGCCATGACACAGCACGGCTGGCACAAAAAAAAGCGCCAGCTGTGGTGCAGGGGCGCCTAGTGCGTGCGCCAAGTTTACCAACGGGTTCCTACGCCCGGTCACGGAATTTTCCGCGACTGGGAAATTTAGCCTCACATTTGTAGACAGTGCAAGTTCAAACTTTGTAGGAAAAAGACACGCATAATGTAGGAAAAACGTGGGAAAGCACGACTATGTCGTTTCGCTGCCACAAATGCCGAGGTGGAACATTCGAGCATATTGGTGGCATTCGAGACTGAGTGGCGTGCTGTCAGTAGCTCACGAAGTAAAACGTCCGGACCTGAGCCTTCCTTTTCACGGCCTGTCGAGTGGTTCTGGAATGAACCCCTGCTCTCTCAACGCCTTGATGACCCCACGCACAAGGTAGTTGTTGGAGAAGCCAAAGGTGTATTGCCTGGTGCCTGGGCTGACCGGCAACAGCATCCCTTGCTCCGCCAGGTTTTGGGTCTGATAAGTCAGTTGGTTGGCCGTGAGCGCGGGCAGCGCCTGAGCGGTGTTAAGCTTTCACCTTTCGGGCTTTACTGCTTGGCTCCGAGCTGCTTTGTCCGCCTCGTAGGCTTGGCTCCGAGCTGCCTTCTCCGCGTCGTAGGCGAGTTTCTTTTGGGCGTAACGATAAGATGACAAGCCAAGATAGGATAAGCCCCCTACGACAACCAGCACAGACACCACCAACCAGCCAGTGGATGCCATCGCGTTGAAGTACCCCGCAAGGATCGGCGCCGGCCAAATTTTGATGACCGCAAAGCTCAACCAGGGCACGAACACCGTGTAAAGAATCGGCCCCCAGAAAATGATGTTCAAAATGTAGATAAACGGTTCAAACGCGTCCGATGGTGTACTTCTCTCTTTAGCCATGTGTGCTCCTGCTTGTTGATTCGGGCGCATATCCCATGCGTTTCAACAGATTATTCACCGAGCCATCGCTTATAGGCTTGCGCGGTTCGTTTCGGCCCGCGATAGCGCCCGGTGATCTAGTGAGCGTGCTTCGCCTCTTCCATCGCCTGCCGCGAAAGCGGTACCAAGTACGGTGGAATCTCCCGCTTTTCGTCCTAACCCGTCGCTGCAACTGCTTCACGATCCCGGGCGGAATCGTCCACACCCCCTCCACGAAGTCGAACTGGTCAAAAGTCGCGCTGCGCGGCTCGATCGTAAGCACGCCGGTCAACAGTAGCAGCTTCACCGCGCTGCGGGCGTACTCAGCGCACTTGAAGTCGCGCAGCGCCACCAGTAACTCTTTCAGCTCATGCCCGCGAAAGAAAGCGCAAAGCTACGGGCAAAATAAAACCGCCAAGCTGGCGGTTTTATTGGGGTTTCCGGAAGATGACAGGTCATCGCGGAACGTATTATGGTGCCGGAGACAGGAATCGAACCTGCGACCTTCGCGTTACGAGTGCGCTGCTCTACCGACTGAGCTACACCGGCGTGTAGCGCAACGTACCATTGCTCGCACCCGTTACGCAAACCCCTGTTTCCACTACTTTATTGCCCTACCCTCAAGCCCCCTTGCAGCCCTTTGGCGCCAGGTCTTCCTCGATGTCGGTGGTGCACGCCCACCCAGTGGCAGAACGGGTCAAAGACAGTGCCTTGCCCAGCACATTGGCCGGCGCATCCACCAGCGTGCAAGTAATGCTGCCGCTGCCATCCGCCGCCTTGCCGCTGGCCGTGATCGCACAGTTCGCCGTTGTCGGCTGGCCACCCAACTCAGCCGCACCAGCCACATCCTTGCCATCATTCAACCTCAGATCCATGGCCGTCTTCAGCGCGCTGATCTCCAGCAACCCGGCCGCAGCCTTCGCGCGCGCCTGGTGGTTGGTGTACATCGGTAAGGCGATGGTGGTCAGAATGCCGATGATCGCGATGACGATCATCAGTTCGATCAGGGTGATACCGCGTTGCCCTTTCATGAACGTATTTCCCTTGTGTGTTCGCTTACGCATTGAGGTCGGTCGCGCCCCAAGCGGCAGCGGCGCAGTAGGCCTGAACAGACACCTTTTGTCACCCCTGCCCGCTTGGGCGTCATCTTCGCTGAACTACTCTAGTGAGCATCATGGACGCGCGCCCTTTCATGGACGCGGCAAGCTGTTTCCAGGCTTGTCGCAGGGGCAGAACAAGGACCTTTGCATGAGTACATCCACACCGCTTTACAGCTGGCACGGCACCGACGCCAACGGCGCGCCGGTCAGCGGCCAAACGCCTGGGCGCAGCCCGGCCTATGTGCGTGCCGGGCTGATTCGCCAGGGCATTACCGTGGCCAGCTTGCGGCCGGCCGGCGGGCTGGCGTTCAGTTTGCCCACGCGGCGGGAGAAGGCCGACCCCGCGGGGTTCAGCCGGCAGTTGGCGACCTTGCTCAAGGCCGGGGTGCCGCTGTTGCAGGCGTTCGAGGTGATGGGGCGCAGTGGCTGTGATGCGGCGCTGGCAGCGTTGCTGGATAGATTGAAACAGGATGTAGCTTCAGGGCTGGGGCTGGCGGATGCGTTGCAGCGGTACCCGGCGTGGTTCGATGCGCTGTATTGCAACCTGGTGCGGGTGGGTGAGCAGTCCGGCACGCTCGACCGGCAGCTGGAGCAGCTGGCGGGCATGCTGGAACAGCGGCGGGCGCTGTACAAGAAGGTGCGCAAGGCGATGGTCTACCCGCTGCTGCTGTTGCTGACCGGGCTGGGGGTGTCGGCGATCTTGTTGCTGGAGGTGATTCCGAAGTTCGAGGGCATGTTTTCTGGTATGGGCGCAGAGCTGCCGGCCTTTACGCAGTGGGTGATCGACTTGTCCACAGGGTTGAGTCGGTTTGCACCGCTGTTGCTGGTAATGGGTGTGGTGCTAGGTTTTGCCGTGCGCCAGCTGTACCGGCAGCATGCGCCAGCGCGCCTGTGGATATCTCAACGGCTGCTGGGCTTGCCGGTGTTCGGCCAGTTGCTGGGGCAGGCGGCGCTGGCGCGGTTTGCGCGTAGCCTGGCGACGTCTTATGGCGCCGGGGTGCCGTTGCTGGATGCGTTGGGTACGGTGGCGCGGGTAACGGGGGGCGATTTGCATGAGCAGGCGGTGTTGCGGCTGCGTCAGGGGATGGCCAATGGGCAGGGGCTGAACCAGGTGATGGCGGCTGAACCGCTGTTTCCGCCGTTGCTGGTGCAGCTGACGGCCATTGGTGAATCCAGTGGCACGCTGGACCAAATGCTGGAGAAAGCCGCCAGCCATTACGAGGAACAGGTCAGCCAGGCGCTAGACCAGTTGACCAGCCTGCTGGAGCCGGCCATCGTGCTGGTCCTGGGCCTGCTGGTCGGTGGCCTGGTGGTGGCGATGTACCTGCCGATCTTCCAGTTGGGTAGTTTGATCTGAACATGACTTTATGGACTTTCCTGGCTGAGCAGCCGGCGTACTTCTTCACCCTGGCCACGCTGCTTGGCTTGCTGGTGGGCAGTTTTCTCAATGTGCTGGTGTATCGCTTGCCGATCATGCTGGAGCGGCAGTGGCAGCGTGAGGCGCAGGAGGTACTGGGGCTGCCGACTACGCTGCACGAGCGGTTCGACCTGTGCCTGCCCGCCTCGCGCTGCCCGCATTGCGCGCACCAGATACGCGCGTGGGAGAACATCCCGGTCATCAGCTACCTGGCGTTGCGTGGGCGCTGTTCAGCCTGCAAAACCCGCATCAGCCCGCGCTACCCGGTGGTGGAAGTGGCCAGCGCACTGCTGTCGCTGCTGGTGGCCTGGCGGTTTGGCGCTTCGGCCGAGGCGTTGCTGGCCTTGCCGCTGACCTGGTGTCTTCTGGCGCTGAGCCTTATCGATGCCGATCACCAGCTGTTGCCGGATGTGCTGGTGCTGCCGATGCTGTGGCTGGGGCTGATCGTCAATGCCTTTGGCCTCTATGTGCCGCTTAGCGACGCGCTGTGGGGCGCGGTGGCCGGATACCTCAGCCTGTGGTCGGTGTACTGGGTGTTCAAGCTGGTCACGGGCAAGGAAGGCATGGGCTATGGCGATTTCAAGCTGATGGCGCTGATCGGTGCCTGGGGTGGCTGGCAGGTGTTGCCGCTGACGCTGCTGTTGTCGTCGGTGGTCGGGGCGCTGGTGGGCCTGTGCCTGCTGCGTTTGCGCCGGCATGCCCTGGGCACGGCCATGCCGTTTGGCCCTTATCTGGCGATTGCGGGGTGGATTGCCGTGCTCTGGGGTGATGAAATATACGCCTCATACATGCAACTGCTTGGATACTGATGACCATTGCGGCCTTTACCCCTTGGATTCTCGGCCTGACCGGCGGCATTGGTAGCGGCAAGAGCGCCGCTGCCGAGCGCTTCGTCGAGCTTGGCGTGCACCTGGTCGATGCCGACCAGGCAGCGCGCTGGGTTGTCGAACCTGGTCGCCCGGCCCTGGCCAGCATCGTCGAGCGCTTTGGCGCGGGTGTGCTGCAGGCGGACGGCCAGCTTGATCGGGCGGCACTGCGCCGGCTGATCTTCGCCGACCCGGCGCAGCGCAAATGGCTGGAGCAGCTGTTGCACCCGCTGATCGGGCAGGAAATTTTCAGCTACCTGGCCAAGGCCGAGTCGCCGTATGCCGTATATGTGTCGCCACTGCTGATCGAGTCGGGGCAATACCATAAGACCCAGCGTGTGCTGGTGATCGATGTGCCGCAGGAACTGCAGATAGCGCGTACCCTGGCGCGGGACAACACCAGTGCCGAGCAGGTGCAGGCGATTCTGCAGGCCCAGCTGGGCCGTGAGGAACGCCTGCGCCATGCCCATGATGTGGTGGTCAATGACGGCGATCTGGCCGCGCTGCATGAGCAGATTGACCGCCTGCACCACTTTTACCTGACTTTGAAAGGAGGCCAGCCATGAGCCAGCCATTGACCGTCGATTGCCCGACCTGCGGCGCACCTGTGGAATGGAACGAAAAAAGCGCGTTCCGGCCGTTTTGTTCGGATCGGTGCAAGCTGATCGACCTGGGTGCCTGGGCGGCTGAAGACCACAAGATACCGGGGTCGGAAGAGTCCGAGGATGAGCTGTATTCGGGGGATCTGGAGCCGCGGCATTGAGCTGATGATATAGGTGGCGGTGCCGGCCTCCTCGCGGGCTCGCCCGCTCCCACAATGTCCTGCACAAGATTCAAGGCTGGCGCTGTACCTGTAGGAGCGGCCTTGCGTCGCGATGGGCCGCAAAGCGGCCCCGGTTTTTGGCGTAAATGCAGAGGTCGCCGGGGCTGCTGCGCAGCCCTTTCGCGACGCAAGGCCGCTCCTACAGGGTCCCTTGCATCGTTCAAGGTCGGTGCAAGACCTGTGGCAGGTTACCGCTCATCCTCCTTCCAGGGCGCCTGCAAATACCGCGTACGGTTGAAGGTTTCCAGCCACTCCGGGCAAAACACCACCAGCGCGCTGATTACCATGCCGTTGATGAACGCCTCGGGGAACATCATCAGCCACAGGTAACCCACAAAGTCGCTAAGCCACTCCGGCATGGCAAACCGCCCATCCAGCCACAACACACCCAGCGCCGCAGGCACGCAAACAAGCACGGTCAGCGCGGCAGGAAAGAACCCCGAGCAGAAGATATACACGAACAGGTTCTGCGGCTGTGCACGCTCGACCGCTATCGCGCACACCTCGGTAATCAACACCGGCAGGCCCACCAGCAACAAGCCATTCACCCCCAGCGCCGCCAGGTCCTGGCGCCCCAGCGCCAGCAAACCAAGCTGGGCCATGAACCCACCCAATACCGCCAGCGGCCAGTCCAGCAGCAGGGTTACCGCCGTCATGCCAATAAAGTGGTACGAAACCCCGGTATCGAAATCGCGCCTCACCAGCCACAACGCAAACAGGCAAAACACCGTGCCAAACAGCAAATGCTGGCGGCGCCGATCAGTGAACAGTTCAACCCAGCGAACCCGGCTGACCGCCCAGACCAGCAACGGCACGTAACCCAGCCAGCCAAGGGTAAGGGTGGTGCCGGACAACACCTGCGCGCTGATCACCTGAACAATGCCCCTTGCAGCCATGTGGATAAACCCGAGTCTACACCCATTCTCCGCTTCATCAGGCTGCTGCGCGGGGGTCTGTTGAAGGTTGGGCTGATTCCCACGCACAAACAGCATCTTACCGTCATCGATTACCGGCTAAGCTTGTCTGCATGGATGACTCAGACTACCTGCGCCTGCTTACCATCCAGGCGGAACAAGCCAATGCCTTCCTCTCCAACGCCCGCAAGTGGGAGCGGGAGCGGTGGGTGTGCCAGCGCCTGTTGCAGGGGCTGAACATTCCCTACCGCAGCGAGGACTTCACCCCGGCCGGGCAGGAACCGCCTGATGTGCTGTTCCGCGACGCAGCGTTCGAGGTGTTCTTCGTGCTCGACGAGGGCCGCCGGCTCAATGACGAATGGCGCGAAGAGCTGCAGCGCCGGCGCAGTGCGTTTTCCCTGGCGCAACTGGTGCGCCGCGAAGCGCGCCCGCGGCGCATCAGTGCCACCGAACTGCTCGGGCGCCTGGCGCCGACCTTGCGCAAGAAAGCGCACAACTACCGCGAGCGCGGCCTGGAGCTGAACGAGCTGGACATCATCGCCTTCTCCAGCCTCAAGCGCGAAGTGCTCGACCTCAATACCCACTTCCCGCCGCCCACCGAATACCTGCGCCAGGGCTGGCGCTCGCTGTCGCTGGTGGGGCCGACCTTTGCCCGGGTGCTGTTCGCCCACCCCGATGCGCCGGACTTCCTGCGCAGCAACCTGGGCCGCAGCATCGTGTTCGACGTGGGCATCAGTCTTTGATCCAGTGCAGCGAATGTTTGCGATGGCGTACACTCGGCGCCAGGGATAGAAAGCCTTATCATTTGTTTCAAGCGCTTGCGCGAACGCTGTAGCCTTCGTGCAATCACAAACGTCTACCTGACGAGGCCCACCATGACTAGCCGCCTGAACCCGGAAGATCAGCGTCGTGTCGATGAGTATCTGCGCGCCCCCCAGCACCAAGTCGAGCGTCGGCCTTTCCGGCCCTGGCTGCTCCTTGTGCTGGTGGTGGCCGTGACCATCGGGTTGGGTCTCGTCAGCCGCCTGCTGAGTGGACTGGTGCTATGAGCTGCTTCGCGCTCGCCCTCCCCTCGTGCAGTTTGCGGCAGCCCCATCGGGGCACGAATTCCGTAAACCTTATGAGATATTCCCATGACTCATCGCATCGTGATTGTCGGCGGCGGCGCCGGCGGCCTGGAACTGGCGACCCGCCTGGGTAAAAGCCTGGGCAAGCGCAAGCAGGCCGAAATCACCCTGGTCGACGCCAACCTCACGCACATCTGGAAGCCGCTGCTGCACGAAGTGGCCGCCGGCTCGCTGAACTCCTCGGAAGACGAACTGAACTACGTGGCCCAGGCCAAGTGGAACCACTTCAACTTCCAGCTGGGGCGCATGAGCGGCCTGGACCGTGAAGGCAAGCAGATCCAGCTGGCCGCCACCCTCGACGAAGAGGGCCGCGAGCTGCTGCCTGCGCGCACCTTGGCTTATGACACCCTGGTGATCGCCGTGGGCTCCAACACCAACGACTTCGGCACCCTGGGCGCGGCGCAGCACTGCCTGTTCCTGGACACCCGCAAGCAGGCCGAGCGCTTCCACCAGCAACTGCTCAACCACTACCTGCGTGCCCACGCCGGCGATGTGGCCAGCGAGCAGATCAGCGTGGCCATTGTGGGTGCCGGTGCCACCGGTGTAGAGCTGGCAGCCGAGCTGCACCACGCGGCCCACGAGCTGGCGGCCTATGGCCTGGACCGCATCCAGCCCAAGGACATGCACATCACCATCATCGAGGCAGGCCCGCGGGTACTGCCGGCGCTGCCGGAGCGCATCAGCGTGCCGGTGCACAAGACCCTGGAAAAACTCGGCGTGAAGGTGCTGACCAACGCGGCCGTCAGTGAAGTGACCGAAGATGGCCTGAAAACCAAGGACGGTGAAGTGATCCAGGCCAGCCTGAAGGTGTGGGCGGCCGGTATCCGTGCGCCAGGCTTCCTGAAAGACATCGATGGGCTGGAAACCAACCGCATCAACCAGCTGGTGGTGCGCCCTACACTGCAGACTACCCGCGATGACAACATTTTCGCCTTTGGTGACTGCGCCGCGTGCCCGCAACCGGGCAGCGACCGCAACGTGCCGCCACGTGCGCAGGCTGCGCACCAGCAGGCTTCGATGCTGGCGCAGAGCTTGAAGGCGCGGCTGGAGAACAAGGCGCTGCCGACCTACGCGTACAAGGATTACGGCTCGCTGGTGTCGCTGTCGCGCTTCTCGGCGGTGGGCAACCTGATGGGTAACCTGATGGGCAGCGTGAAGCTGGAAGGCTGGCTGGCGCGGATGTTCTATGTGTCGCTGTACCGTATGCACCAGATGGCGCTTTATGGGTTCTTCCGCACGGCGTTGATGATGCTGGGCAGCAAGATTGGCCGGGGTACTGAGCCGCGCCTGAAGTTGCACTGACAGGCATACACTAGAGGTTGCCTGTACTGGCCTCATCGCCGGCAAGCCAGCTCCCACAGGGACTGCACGAGGCTTAAGGCCTTTGCATATCCTTGTAGGAGCGGGTTTACCCGCGAATGCGATGGTGGCTGCACTACCGCATTCGCGGGTGAACCCGCTCCTACAAAGGGAAGGTGTGGCAAAGAGAGACAAGAAGCACCTGCACTGAGGGGTGCATTTTCCCGAGGCAAAGAAAAAGGGCATCTCATGCGAGATGCCCTTTGTTCATGGTGGGTCGTGTAGGATTCGAACCTACGACCAATTGGTTAAAAGCCAACTGCTCTACCAACTGAGCTAACGACCCAAAAATGGTCGGGGTGAGGGGATTCGAACTCCTGACATCCTGCTCCCAAAGCAGGCGCGCTACCGGACTGCGCTACACCCCGTGGTGCTTCAAAAAAAAGGGCATCTCTTTGAGATGCCCTTCTTTACATGGTGGGTCGTGTAGGATTCGAACCTACGACCAATTGGTTAAAAGCCAACTGCTCTACCAACTGAGCTAACGACCCGGAAAATGGTCGGGGTGAGGGGATTCGAACTCCTGACATCCTGCTCCCAAAGCAGGCGCGCTACCGGACTGCGCTACACCCCGAGATGGCTCCGCGACCTGGACTCGAACCAGGGACCCAATGATTAACAGTCATTTGCTCTACCGACTGAGCTATCGCGGAACTGAACTTCGGTACTACTTTCCGATTTACTACTCCGAAGACTGTGTTCGCTTCGGACTCTTCAGCTTCTCTGCTTTCGCTTTGTCGCTGCTGAGGCCGGCTATTCTACATTCTTCGTTTTGCTTGTCAACCACTTTTTTTCATTCAACTTACTGATTTGTAAGTTGTTTTGCGGTCACCGTTGTTGCTGGTGATTCGCTTAGTGCCTGACAACGCGGCGTATATTAGGGGGACTCGTTTTTTGATGCAAGCAAAAATTTCAAAAATTTCAGCGGGTTATCAAGATGGCCTGCAAAGGCCCGAAATTGCTGGGCTGTGCCGGCCTCTTCGCGGCGGTTCGGCGCCCCGATGAACCCGCTCCCACAGGTAGGGCACTGGCATCGAGATGTGCAAAAAAAGCCCCGCAATCGCGGGGCTCATGGTGCAACACAATCAGCCAAAGATGATTTCGTCGCCTTCCACCTTGGCGGTGATCGCCGAACCTGGCACAAACTTGCCGGCCAGGATCAGTTGCGCCAGCGGGTTTTCGATCCAGCGCTGGATCGCCCGCTTCAGCGGCCGTGCGCCGTACACCGGGTCGTAACCCACGGCAATCAGCTTGTCCAACGCCTCCGGGCTCAGGCTCAGCGACAGTTCGCGCTCCAGCAAGCGGCTGCGCAGGCGGCCCAGCTGGATTTCGGTAATGCCGGCAATCTGCTCGCGGCCCAGTGGCTCGAACACCACCACTTCGTCGATACGGTTGATGAACTCCGGACGGAAGTGCGCACCCACGGCATCCATCACCGCCGCACGCTGTGCCTCGCGGTCACCCACCAGTTCCTGGATCTGGGCCGAGCCCAGGTTGGAGGTCATCACGATCACCGTGTTGCGGAAGTCCACGGTGCGCCCGTGGCTATCCGTCAGGCGGCCGTCTTCCAGCACCTGCAGCAGCACGTTGAACACATCCGGGTGGGCTTTCTCCACCTCGTCCAGCAGCACCACCGAGTAAGGCTTGCGCCGTACGGCCTCGGTCAGGTAACCGCCCTCTTCATAACCTACGTAGCCTGGTGGTGCACCGATCAGGCGAGCCACGGAGTGTTTCTCCATGAACTCGGACATGTCGATGCGCACCATTGCCTCTTCGGTGTCGAACAGGAACTCGGCCAGCGCCTTGCACAGCTCGGTCTTGCCCACACCGGTCGGGCCAAGGAACAGGAACGAACCACTTGGCCGGTTCGGGTCGGACAGCCCGGCACGCGAACGGCGTACGGCGTTGGCTACGGCAGTGACTGCCTCGCCCTGGCCGATCACCCGCTGGTGCAGCAGCTCTTCCATCTTCAGCAGTTTTTCGCGCTCACCTTCCAGCATCTTGGCCACCGGAATACCGGTCCACTTCGACACCACTTCGGCAATTTCTTCCTCGGTCACCTTGTTGCGCAGCAACTGGTTCTCGGTCTTGCCGTGCTGGTCGACCATCTGCAGGCTGCGCTCCAGGTCCGGGATTACCCCGTACTGCAGCTCGGCCATGCGGCTGAGGTCGCCTTTGCGACGGGCGGTTTCCAGCTCCTGGCGGGCCTGCTCGATCTTTTGCTGGATCTGCGCCGAGCCCTGCACTTCGGCCTTCTCCGACGCCCAGATTTCTTCCAGGTCGGAATACTCACGCTCCAGCCGCTCAATTTCCTCGGTCAGCTTCTCCAGGCGTTTTTTCGCCGCTTCGTCTTCTTCCTTCTTCAGCGCCTGCGATTCCACTTTCAGCTGGATCAGGCGGCGATCAAGGCGGTCGAGCACTTCCGGCTTGGAGTCGATCTCCATACGAATGCGGCTGGCCGCTTCGTCGATCAGGTCGATGGCCTTGTCCGGCAGCTGGCGGTCGGTGATGTAGCGGTGGCTGAGCTTGGCCGCAGCAATGATGGCACCGTCAGTGATGGCCACCTTGTGGTGCACTTCATAGCGCTCTTTCAGGCCACGCAGGATGGCGATGGTGTCTTCCTCGCTCGGCTCCTCCACCAGCACCTTCTGGAAGCGGCGCTCCAGCGCGGCGTCCTTCTCGATGAACTGGCGGTACTCGTTCAGCGTGGTAGCACCCACACAGTGCAACTCACCACGGGCCAGGGCCGGCTTGAGCATGTTGCCGGCGTCCATGGCGCCTTCGCCTTTACCGGCGCCGACCATGGTGTGCAGTTCGTCGATGAACAGGATGATCTGGCCTTCCTGCTTGGACAACTCGTTCAGCAGGCTTTTCAGCCGCTCTTCGAACTCGCCACGGTACTTGGCACCGGCAATCAGCGCGCCCATGTCCAGCGCCAGCAGGCGCTTGCCTTTCAGGCCATCGGGCACTTCGCCGTTGATGATGCGCTGGGCCAGGCCTTCGGCGATGGCGGTTTTACCCACGCCAGGCTCACCGATCAGCACCGGGTTGTTCTTGGTACGGCGTTGCAGCACCTGCACGGTGCGGCGAATCTCGTCGTCACGGCCGATCACCGGGTCCAGCTTGCCCTCTTCGGCACGCTTGGTCAGGTCGACGGTGTACTTGTCCAGGGCCTGGCGCGACTCCTCGGCGTTGGGGTCATTCACTGCCGCGCCACCGCGCAGGTTGTTGATGGCGTTTTCCAGGGCCTTTTTGGTCACGCCCTGGCTCAACAGCAACTTGCCGAGCTTGCTGTTCTCGTCCATGGCGGCCAGCACTACCAGTTCGCTGGAAATGAACTGGTCGCCCTTCTGCTGGGCCAGGCGGTCGGCCTGGTTGAGCAGGCGTGCAAGGTCCTGCGACATGTTCACGTCACCGGTGGGGTTCTGGATTTTCGGCAACTGATCGAGTTCTTTCACCAGCGCCTGGCGCAGGCTGTTGATGTCGAAGCCTACCTGCATCAGCAGCGGCTTGATCGAACCGCCCTGCTGTTCAAGCAGTGCCTGCATCAGGTGCACGGGCTCGATGGCTGGGTGGTCCATGCCAACGGCCAGGGACTGGGCATCGGATATTGCTAATTGCAGCTTGCTGGTCAAACGGTCTATTCGCATGGTGTACCTTCCTTTAAAGGGCAGGTCGGAGCGATGGACAGCGCCTGTTTATGAAGAAACCTGCCTGAGATGACCTTATAGATAAGGCTGATTCTGGAAGATTCAAGCGTAGCGGGGCTGACCGGGGTCAACCTGTTGGATTAGTGCTGGGGCATTCACGGGTGAACCCGCTCCTACAGGTTTCGCGTTCCCTTGTAGGAGCGGGTTCACCCGCGAAAGGGCCAGTGCAGGCTAACGCGACTCCAGCCACACCAGCGAAGCAAACCGCCCACCCTGCGGCGTACGCCGATAGGAGAAGAACCGCTCATCGCTGACCGTACAGAAACCACCGCCATAAACGGCCGTCACCCCACGCGCCGCCAGGCGGATACGCGCAAGCTCGTAGATGTCAGCCATCAGCTTGCCCGGCCGCTCGCCGTCGACAAAGGCCCGCGCCGCTTCAGGATGTACAGCAGTAAAGGCATCCCGCACTTCCAGCCCGACTTCGAATGCCTTGGGGCCAATCGCCGGCCCCAGCCACACCAGCACCTCTTCCGGCGCCAGCGCCAGTTGGTCCAATGTAGCTTCCAGCACGCCGCCGGCCAGCCCGCGCCAGCCCGCATGCGCCGCAGCCACACGAGTACCCGCGCGGTCGCAGAACAGCGCAGGCAGGCAATCGGCAGTCATCACGGTACAGGCAATACCCGGCTGGGCAGTCCAGCTGGCGTCGGCCTCGGCCACCACGGCCGGGTCGGCCTCCGCCACCACCAGCCCGTGTACCTGCTTGAGCCAGGCAGGCTGAATGGCGAATTCGTCGCTCAGGCGGCGACGGTTCTCGGCGACCGCCGCAGGGTCATCCCCTACATGGTCACCCAGATTGAAGGTTTCGTAGGGCGGCAAGCTGACGCCGCCCTGACGGGTGGTGACACAGGCGCGTACCGAGGCCGGGGCCGGCCAGTCGGGGAGCAGCAGCGACTGTGTCAGGCCACTCATCCGATAAAGCTCTCGCGGTCCTGGTTGAGCAGCGACAGCAACCAGACGAAGTCATCAGGCAGTGGCGATTCCCACTTCATGATTTCACCGGTAATCGGGTGAGCCAAGGCCAGGAAACGCGCATGCAGGGCCTGACGCGGGAAGGTTTTCACCGCCTCGACCATGGTAGGGCTGGCAGCCGGCGGAATGCGGAAGCGCCCGCCGTACGTCTGGTCGCCGACCAGCGGGAAACCAACGTGGGCCATGTGCACGCGAATCTGGTGGGTCCGGCCGGTTTCCAGCTTGACCCGCACGTGGGTGTGCGAACGGAAGCGCTTGAGCACACGGTAGTGGCTGACCGCCGGCTTGCCGCCGTCGGTTACCGCCATGCGCTGGCGCATGCCGCCGTGGCGGCCGATCGGGGCGTCGATCTTGCCGCCCGCGGTGACCACGCCGATCACGATGCACTCATAAATCCGGCTGACCTTGCGCGCCTGCATCTGCTCGACCAGCTTGGTCTGCGCCTGCAGGGTCTTGGCCACCACCATCAGGCCGGTGGTGTCCTTGTCCAGGCGGTGCACGATACCGGCGCGCGGTACGTTGACGATGTCTGGCACGTGGTGCAGCAGCGCATTCAGCAAGGTGCCACTGGCATGCCCGGCGGCCGGGTGCACAACCAGCCCGGCAGGCTTGTTGATCACCAGAATGTGATCGTCTTCGTAGACGATATCCAGCTCGATATCTTCGGCAATCCACTCACCCTGGGCCTCTTGTTCGGCCTCCAGGATAAGCTGCGAGCCACCATGGACAGGGTCACGAGGGCGCACGACGGCACCATCGACCGTCAGGCGGCCCTCTTTGATCCACGAAGTAAGCCGCGAACGCGAATACTCGGCGAACAATTGGGCGGCGACCTGGTCGAGGCGTTGGCCGCCCAGTTCGGACGGTACCTCTGCGCTAAGTTGAATGATCTCGGACATGCTCGATTCGGCGGGCGCACAGCCTTTGGTTTCGGCTGCGAGCTTGTGGTTAAATACGGCTTCTTTTGTCCCGGGCTTGGCCGGGGCGCTCATCATAACAGGACGGCACCGCCCAAAACAGCGGCCGTCAAAGGGACGCAAGCCGCCATGCAAGTGAAACACCTGCTGCTGATCGCCATCCTTGGGCTCACCGCGGCCTGTTCCTCCAATAAGGAAGTCATTGACGAGAACCTCAGCGAGGCCGAACTGTATCAGCAGGCTCAGGCTGACCTGGACAATTCCAGCTATACCAGCGCCGTGAACAAGCTCAAGGCCCTGGAGTCACGCTACCCGTTCGGCCGCTATGCCGACCAGGCGCAGCTCGAGCTGATCTACGCCAACTACAAGAACTCCGAGCCTGAGGCTGCCAAGTCGGCTGCCGAGCGCTTCATCCGTCTGCACCCGCAGCACCCGAACGTTGACTACGCCTACTACCTCAAGGGCCTGACCTCGTTCGACCAGGACCGTGGCCTGCTGGCGCGCTTCCTGCCGCTGGACATGACCAAACGTGACCCGGGTGCCGCCCGCGACTCGTACAACGAGTTCGCCCAGCTGACCAGCCGCTTCCCCACCAGCCGCTACGCACCCGACGCCAAGCAGCGCATGATCTACCTGCGCAACCTGCTGGCCTCGTACGAAATCCACGTGGCCGACTACTACCTGAGCCGCCAGGCTTATGTGGCTGCTGCCAACCGTGGCCGCTACGTGGTAGAGAACTTCCAGGAAACCCCATCGGTCGGCGACGGCCTGGCGGTGATGGTCGAGTCGTACCAGAAGATGCACCTGGACGAACTGGCTGCCAGCAGCCTGGAAACCCTCAAACTCAACTACCCGGACCACCCAAGCCTGGCCGATGGCGAGTTCCAGCCCAAGCAGACCGAGTCCGATGGCCGCGGCTGGCTGTCCAAGGCCACCCTGGGCCTGATCGAGACCGACACCCCGCTGCCGCCGGGTGAAACCCGCGCCAACCAGGACGTGGTCAAGCAGTTCCAGGACGCGCGTGACGAAATGCCGCAAGAACTGCTGCCCAAAGACGAGAACGGCGACCCGATCGTGCCGGAAGGTCCGAAAGAAGCCGAGAAGGACCGCTCCTGGTTCAGCTATATGACCTTTGGCATGTTCGACTGATCCGCAGCGATCCATGAAAGGGAGGCCTTGGGCCTCCCTTTTTTATTGGCCGCGTCCTAGACTATCGGCTTCTTCAACCGACAAGCTGGACACCATGGTTCGCCTACTTTTCTGGATCGCCCTGATCGCCGCCGCGTTCTGGCTGTGGCGCAAGTTCAAAGCCAGCCAACAGTCGCACCCCGAGGCGAAGCTCGACGCACCGCTGCAAATGGTGCGCTGCGCCCATTGCGGCGTGCACCTGCCCAACGACCGCGCGCTTCAGCAGGGCAAAGAGCGGTATTGCAGCCAGGCCCACCTGCAGCAAGGCCCCGGCCGCCAGGGCTAAGTCCAACACCTCTTGAACCCCATCGCCGGCAAGCCAGCTCCCACAGGTACCCCGCAGGCCTTGAGCCTTCTGCAGTACCTGTGGGAGCTGGCTTGCCGGCGATGGGGCCAGCGAAACCAACATCACATATCCCTCCCCGACCCTTTTGCACCATTTACGACCCCTCCCCCGCTTCCAGCATTGACCCACCCAGGCAAAATTCGCTAAATCCTATTTATCCGCATAAATATGAAAAATAGCGAAATGCTCAAACCCAAACGCAAGCGCCAGAAGCTATCGGATGTGATCGTCGAATCGGTCAAGCGCTCGATCGTCACCGAGGCGCTGCACCCTGGCGACCGGCTGCCCACCGAACGCGAGCTCATGGAACACTTCGAATGCTCCAAGGGCACCGCCCGCGAAGCGCTCAAGGCACTAGAGGTCGAGGGCCTGGTCAGCACCCGCACCGGCCCGACCGGCGGCGCCTACCTCAATGAAGTCGGCACCGAGCCGGCCAGCCGTGCGCTGCGCAATTACCTGCACTTCCAGCACCTGGACGGCGAGCAGGTGTACCAGCTGCGTAAAGTCATCGAGGTCGAGCTGGCGGTGTCGGTCATGGGCAAGCTGAGCGACGCCGACTACGCCGCACTGCAAGCCAACATCGACTTCTGCAGCGCGCCGGAAGACAGCGAAGAAGGCCAGCGCGAGCAGCGCCTGGCCGAGCTGGAGTTCCATACCCTGCTGGCCGACCGCTGCCCCAACCCGTTGTTGCGCTTCATGGCGGTGTTCCTCAACGACCTGCTGCGCGACCTGGTGGTGCTGAAAAAGGCCTACCTGCCCAAGCGCCAGCAGTTCGCCGCGGCCAACATCGACTACCACAAACAGCTGCTGAGCGCGCTGCGCGCCAGCGACGAGCCCGCCGTACGCCGGCTGATGCACGAGCACATGTGCGACGCCGAACACCACATGACCGCGCTGGAAGGCGAGGTTGCCCGCAACTTCCTGCTGGAGTTCAACCACCACCACTGATGCGCCTGGAAAGAGGCCTGCACACAGGCCCGGCCGTACCCGCTTTGTCATTGCCACTCCTGCCTAATAACCACAACCAAGGAGTTACTCATGCAAAGACGTACCCTGCTCAAGGCAGGCCTTGCCCTGGGTGCCTTAGGTAGCCTCCCGCTGGGAGCGCACCGGGCATTCGCCGACCAACCGCTGACCTTCTATGGGCTCAAGTCCATGTCGGGCGCCTTCGCCAGCTACGGCAAGTACGCCGACATGGGCTCGCGCCTGGCCATCGCCGAGTACCCGCAGCTGCTTGGCCAGCCACTGAAGTACAAGGTCATCGACACCGAAGGCAACGCCGGCAAGGCGGTGCGCAAGGTGCAGGAAGCCATCGGCCAGGATGGCGCACGCTTCTTCCAGGGTTGCACCCTGTCGTCCTCGGCGCTGGCGGTGTCGAAGGAAATCCACAAGGCCGGCGGCGTGTTCATGACCCCGGTCGGCGCTGACGAGATCACCGGTAAAGACTGCAACGCTTCGACTTTCCGCTGGTCCGTGCCCACCTATGGCGCCATCCGCGAAACCCTGGTGCCGATGATCCGCCAGCTGCCGCAAGCCAAACGCTGGTACACCATCACCCCACAATACGTGTTCGGTGATGCCTTGCTGGATAATGCGCGCAAGGTGTTCGCCGAGCTGGGGGTGGAACACATCGGCAACAGTTACCACTCGTTGCAGGAGCAGGAGTTCTCGGGCTACCTGACCAACGCCATTGCCGCCAAACCCGACGTGCTGGTGCTGCTCAACTTCGGCAGCCAGGCCTCCAACGCCCTACGCCAGGCGGTCAACTTCGGCATCAAGGACCGTATGAAAGTGCTGATGGTGTGGTCAGCCGGCCTCGACCAGTTCCAGGAGCTGGGCAGCGATGTGCTCGAAGGCGTGTACCTGGGCGCGCAGTACTGGCACCAGGTCGATACCCCGCTGAACAAGCAACTGGTGGCTGCCACCCGCAAGGCTTATGGCATCAACCCCAACTACCCGCTGGCCGCCGACTACATCGGCACCAAGGTCATGCTCGAAGCCATCGTCAAGGCAGGCAGCCTGGACGGCGCCGCCGTGTCTGCGGCGTTGCAGGGCATGCGCTTCCAAGGCCCGACTGGTGAAGAGCTGATCCGCCCGGGCGACCACCAGGTGCTCAAGGACTACTACCTGCTGCGTGGCAAGCCCCAGGGGCAGATGCGCGACGAAGACGACCTGGCCGAAATCATCAGCTCGGGCCGCTCGTTCGTCGAGGTCGACCACACCGGTTGCGCCCTGGCCTGAAGCCGCGGCGTTAGTCACACACACTCGTACAGGCAGCCGCGCCGCGCGCTGTCGAGGGCACGCTCATGCTCGATTTGTACCTGTTCCAACTGCTCAACGGCCTGGGCCTGGGGATGATCTACTTCCTCATCGCCGTGGGCCTGACGATCATTTTCGGCCTGCTGAACTTCGTCAACTTCGCCCACGGCGCGTTCTTTTTGCTGGGCGCCTACCTGTGCTACACCGCCGTGGCCCTCACCGGCAACTTCTGGCTGGCGCTGCTGATTGCACCGCTGGTGGTGGCTGCACTGGCCTGGGCGGTCGAGCGCTTGTTGATCAAGCGCATCTACCACCTGCCGCATACCTTCCAGATCCTCGTCACCCTTGGCATCGCATTGATCATCCAGGAAGCCTCGGTGCTGATCTGGGGCCCGGTGGGCAAGAGCATTGCCGTACCGCCGGAGCTGCGCGGGGTGCTGATCGTCGGTGACTTCATCTACCCCTACTACCGGCTGTTCCTGATCGGTTTCGCCGCGCTGATCGGCCTTGGCCTGTGGCTGCTGCTGGAGCGCACCCGCTTCGGCGCGCTGGTACGGGCCGGCAGCGAGAGCACCGAAACCGTGTCGCTGCTGGGTACCAATATCTTCCGCCTGTTCTCCCTGACCTTCGCCCTGGGCGTAGGCCTGGCTGGCGTGGCCGGTGTGCTGTTCGCGCCGCTACGGGGCGCCCAGCCGTTCGTCGGCCCGGAAATCCTCGGCATCGCCTTCGTGGTGGTGGTGATCGGTGGCATGGGCTCGTTCGGCGGCGCACTGGTCGGCGGCCTGCTGGTGGGGGTGGTGCAAAGCATGATGACCAGCCTCTGGCCACAAGGCGCCAGCCTGATGATCTACGGCGCCATGGCCGCGGTGATCCTGGTCCGCCCCTATGGCCTGTTCGGGAGAGCGTGAGATGAGCGAGAAAAATCCAATACCCGTCGCCAAGGGGCGCGCCCCGGCGCTGCTGTTGCTGGTGGTCGCCAGCCTGGTGGCGCTGCCGCTGCTGCTGCCTTCGGCCACCCTGGCCACCGAGATCCTGATTTTTGCCCTGGCCGCGCTGGCCTGCAACCTGCTGCTGGGCTACACCGGCCTGCTGTCGTTCGGCCAAGGCATCTTCTTTGGCGTGGGCGCTTATGGCGCGGCGCTGCTGATGATTCACCTGCAGTGGGGCATGTTCGCCGCACTGCTGGGTGCAGCGGTGTTCGGCGCCTTTCTGGCGCTGCTGGTGGGCGCCCTGGCGATCCGCCGCACGGGCATCTACTTCGTCATGCTGACCCTGGCCTTCAGCCAGATGGCCTACTTCCTGGCCTACACCCTCAGCGGCTGGACCGGCGGTGACAACGGCCTGCTCGACGTACCCCGGCCAAATATCGAAATCGCCGGCCATGTGCTGGTCGACCTGGCCGACCCGCGGCACTTCTACGTGTTCGTCGCCGTGCTGTTCCTGCTGATCTTCGCCGGCGCCCTGCGGGTGATCCGTTCGCCGTTCGGCAGCACCCTGCTGGCCATCCGCGAAAACGAGACGCGCGCCGCCGCCATCGGCTACGACACCCGCCACTTCAAGATCCTGGTGTTCATGCTGTCGGGCGCCATCACCGGTATCGCCGGAGCGCTGTACGCCATGCTGCTGCACTTTGCGCCGCTGTCGAACATCGACCTGATGATGAGCGAGAACATCCTGATCATGACCATCGTCGGCGGCACCGGCTCGCTGTTCGGCTCACTGCTGGGTGCCGGCGCCATCGTGCTGCTGGGCGACGTGCTGTCGGAGCTGTGGCCACGCTGGCTGATGCTGCTGGGGGTGATCCTGATTCTGGTGGTGGTGTTCATGCGCGGCGGCCTGTGGGGCGGCCTGGCCGACCTTGGCAAGCGCCTGCTGGTCAGCCGCAATGCCAATGACAAACCCCAGGCCAAGACCAAGGAGACCCTGTGATGAGCGACTACCTGCTGGAAACCCGCCAGCTGGAACTGGCCTATGGGCCGTTCAAGGCCGTCGCCGGCGTGGACCTTAAAGTGCGCGCCGGCACCATCCACACCGTCATCGGCCCCAACGGCGCAGGCAAGACCAGCCTGTTCCACTGCCTGACCGGCGAGCGCCAGGCCACGGCGGGCAAGATTCTGTTCAACGGCCAGGACATCATCCGCAAGCCGTCCCACGGGCGTGTAGCGCTGGGCATGGCGCGTTCGTTCCAGCTCACCAGCCTGTTCCAGAACCTGTCGGTGCGCGAGAACCTGCGCTTGGCCGCCCAGGGCCGCGATGGCCTGGGCGCGCTGAACTTCTGGCGCAGCGTCGAGCACAAACGCAGCCACTGGGACACCGCCGACCAGGTACTGGAACGGCTGAAGCTGACCGGCCGTGCCGAGACCCTGGCCGGCGAGCTGTCGCACGGCCAGCAGCGGGTGCTGGAAGTGGGCATGTCGATCTGCGCCAAGCCCACCTTGCTGATGCTCGACGAGCCCACCTCGGGCATGGGCATCGATGACATCCCGGTCATGACCGCGCTGATCAGCGACCTGGGCCGCGACCACACCGTGCTGCTGATCGAGCACAACATGAGCATCGTCATGTCGATCAGCCAGCGCATCACGGTGATGAGCCACGGCCAGATCCTGGTCGAGGGTACCCCTGAACAGGTGCGCAACGACGAGCGCGTGCGCACCGCTTACCTTGGAGAGGCCGCCTGATGCTCAACGTCGATTCGATCCACTCCTACTACGACAAGAGCCATGTGCTCGAAGGCGTCTCGCTCAAGGTCGAGGCTGGCGAACTGGTGACCCTGCTGGGCCGCAACGGTGCCGGCAAGACCACCACCTTGCGCAGCATCCTCGGCATCGTCCGCCCCCGGCAGGGGCAGGTCAGCTTCAACGGCCAGCAGCTGGTTGGCCGAGAAATCTTCGACATTGCCCGGCAGGGCATTGCCTTGGTACCGGAACATCGCGGCATCTTCCGCCAGCTCAGCGTCGAGGAAAACCTGAAGATTGCCGTGCGCAAGACCAGCCGCTGGCAGCTGGAGGACGTGTACAGCATGTTCCCGCGGCTGAAGGAGCGGCGCCGTAACGGTGGCTTCGCGCTGTCCGGTGGTGAGCAGCAGATGCTGGCCATTGCCCGCGCGCTGCTCAACGGGCCCAAGCTGCTGATCCTCGATGAACCGACTGAAGGTTTGGCGCCGGTGATTGTTGAAGAGCTGGTGAAGATTCTGCGGCGGATCAAGGACGAGGGGCTGTCGATCCTGCTGGTGGAGCAGAACCTGATGGTCTGCGATGCACTTGCCGACCGCCATTACGTGCTGGAGCAGGGTCGGGTTGCCTACCAGGGCAGTGCGGCGCAGTTCCGGGAAGACCCGAGTATCAAGAACCGGTATCTGGCCTTGAGCGCCTGACACAGACCTCGTTTTCCTGTGCCGGCCTATTCGCGGGTAAACCCGCTCCTACAACGATTTCACCACCCTGTAGGAGCGGGTTTACCCGCGAAAGGGCCAGCACAAGCAACCCAGTATTTTCAGGAGAGATGAACCATGAACACCCGCATCGATCCCGCGCAGCACCTGCTCGGCCAAGGCCCTCTGGTCAGCCGCGAACGCCTCTGGCAATCACTGATGGACCTGGCCCGCCTCGGCGCCACCGCCAAGGGCGGTGTGTGCCGCCTGGCCCTGACCGACCTCGACCGCCAGGCTCGCGACCTGTTCGTGCGCTGGTGCGAAGAAGCCGGCTGCACCGTCAGCATCGACGCCATCGGCAACATCTTCGCCCGCCGCCCCGGCCGCAACCCTGCCCTGCCACCGGTGATGACCGGCAGCCATATCGACACCCAGCCCACCGGCGGCAAATTCGATGGCTGCTACGGCGTCATGGCCGGCCTTGAAGTCATGCGCACCCTCAACGACCTCGACTTGGCCACCGAAGCGCCACTGGAAGTGGTGGTGTGGACCAACGAAGAAGGCTCGCGCTTCCCGCCGTGCATGATGGGCTCTGGCGTGTTCGCCGGTAAATTCGGCCTGCAAGAAACCCTGGACAAGGTCGACGACCAGGGCCTGTCGGTCGGCGCCGAGCTGCAGCGCATCGGCTACGCCGGCCCGCGCGTGCCCACCGGGCATGCCGTCGGCGCCTACTTTGAAGCCCACATCGAGCAAGGCCCGGTGCTGGAAGACCAACGCACCACCATCGGTGTAGTCCAGGGCTGCCTGGGGCAGAAATGGTTCGACCTGGTACTGACCGGCGTCGAGGCCCATGCCGGCCCCACCCCCATGCACCTGCGCAAGGACGCCCTGGTCGGTGCTGCCGAAGTGGTGGCGGCGGTCAACCGTGTGGCCCACGCCCATCAGCCGCATGCCTGTGGCACGGTTGGCTGCCTGACCCTGCACCCGGGCTCTCGCAACGTTATCCCCGGCCAGGTACAGATGACCATCGACCTGCGCCACCTCGACCCCGAATACCTCGCGGCGATGGTCAGCGAAGTGCGCGCGGCCATCGAGTCCGCCAGCGCGAAGCACGGGCTGAGCTACCAATTGACGCCGACCGCCGACTTCCCGCCGCTGTACTTCGCCGAACAGTGCGTCGACGCCGTGCGCCAGGGCGCGCGCGCGCTGGGCCTGAGCCACATGGACATCGTCAGCGGCGCCGGCCACGATGCGATCTTCCTCGCCGAGCTGGGCCCGGCCGGGATGATCTTCGTGCCATGTGAAGGCGGTATCAGCCACAACGAAATCGAAAATGCCGCACCGCAAGACCTGGCCGATGGCTGCGACGTGCTGCTGCGCGCCATGTTCCAGGCCGCCAACCCGGGAGCCCGTTGAGATGACCCAGAAAACCGCGATTGGCGAGTTCACCGCCGTCGAAGTGCTCGAGCTGTACCAGCGCCGCCAGTTGTCACCGGTCGAGGTGGTCGACGACGTGCTGGCACGCATCGACCTGCACAACCCGGCGGTCAACGCCTACTGCCATGTCGACGGCGAAGGTGCCCGCGCCGCCGCCCGGGCCAGCGAGCAGCGCTGGCAACGTGGCGAGCCCTGCGGCCGGCTGGACGGCGTGCCCGCCTCGATCAAGGACCTGACCCTGACCCGTGACATGCCCACCCGCAAAGGCTCGCGTACGATCTCGGGCGCTGGCCCATGGGAGGTCGATGCGCCCTTCACCGCCTTCATGCGCGAAGCCGGCGCGGTGCTGGTGGGCAAGACCACCACCCCGGAGTTCGGCTGGAAGGGGGTCACCGACAACCCGCTGTATGGCATTACCCGCAACCCCTGGGATACCCGGCTGACCGCCGGTGGTTCGTCTGGCGGTGCAGCGGCAGCCGCCGCGCTGAACCTGGGCGTGCTGCACCAGGGCAGCGATGCCGGTGGCTCGATTCGCATCCCGTGCGCCTTTACCGGCACGTTCGGCATCAAGCCGACATTTGGCTATGTACCGCAGTGGCCGGCCAGTGCCATGACCGTGTTGTCGCACCTGGGGCCAATGACGCGCACCGTAGACGACTCGGTATTGATGCTCGACTGCGTCGCCCGGCCTGATGCCCGTGACGGGCTGGCAGGTGCACCACGGCAGGCAGCCTGGCTAGGCCAGGAACAAGACCTGAGCGGCCTGCGCATCGCCTACAGCGCCGACTTCGGCTATGTGCAGGTCGACCCGCAGATCCAGGCGCTGGTGGCGCAAGCAGTACAGCGCCTGGTGTGGCTCGGTGCGCAGGTGGAGGAAGTGGACCCGGGCTTCAGCGACCCGCTGGAAACCTTCAATACCCTGTGGTTTGCCGGCGCAGCGCGGCTGGCCAGTGCGTTGAGCGATGAACAGCAGGCGTTGCTGGACCCCGGGTTGCGCTGGATTGCCGAACAAGGCGCACAGATCAGCTTGAGTGAATACACCCAGGCGCTGGAGGCACGGGCGGAGTTGATTGCGAAGATGAATGCCTTCCACCAGCGCTATGACGTGCTGGTGTCGCCGATGCTGCCATTGGTGGCGTTCGAGGCCGGGCATAACGTGCCGCCGGGGTCTGGCATGGCGCAGTGGATGGAGTGGACGCCGTTCAGCTACCCGTTCAACCTCACCCAGCAGCCGGCAGCGTCAGTGCCTTGCGGGTTTACCCGCGAGGGGCTGCCGGTGGGGCTGCAGGTGGTGGCCGGGCGCTTCGCCGATCAGCAGGTGCTACGGGTGTGCAAGGTGTATGAACAGCATTACCCAAGCCGGCACCTGCAGGCACCGCGTTGACATTCTGGGGCTGCTTTGCAGCCCTATCGCGACACAAGGCCGCTCCTACAGGGGATCGCGTACTCCTTGTAGGAGCGGCCTTGTGTCGCGATAGGGCCGCACAGCGGCCCCGGCAGTCTCAGCCCAAACGCCCGGCTGGCGCATACGGCGCCGGGTCAATGATCGGCTCGGCACCGGTCAGCAAATCGGTAAACAGCTGGCACGAAGCCGGCGCCAGCACCAACCCGTTACGGTAATGCCCGCAGTTCAGCCACAACCCCGCATGCCCCGGCACCGGCCCGATGTACGGAATACCCTCCGGCGACCCCGGTCGCAGCCCGGCCCAGTGCCCCACCACCGTGGCCCCTTCCAGCTCAGGCAACAACTCCACCGCCGAAGCCTTCAGGCTCTCCAGCGCATGCCCGGTCGGGGTCTTGTCATACCCGGCATGCTCCAGCGTACTGCCCACCAGAATGTGCCCATCACGCCGCGGGATCGCATAGCGCCCCTTGGCCAGCACCATGCTCGGCAGGAAGTCTTCGGCACACTTGAACAGAACCATCTGCCCCTTCACCGGCTCCACCGGCAGCTCCAAACCTAGCGTACGCAACAGGTCGCCACTCCAGGCACCAGCACTGAGTACCACCTCATCCGCCGCCAGCACGCCGTCGGCCGTCTGCACGCCGCTCACCCGCCCGCCCTGCTGGGCAAAGCCGGTGATCTGGCAGTGTTCGCGCAGTGTCACATTAGGCAATGCCAGCAACGCCGCCTTCAGCGACTTCACCAAGCGCGGGTTGCGCACATTGGCCACGCCCGCCATGTAGATGGCGCGCTTGAAACCCGGGCCCAGCACCGGCACCGCGTCATAGGCTGCCGAGATATCCACGGCACTCAACGGCCGCTCCACGCGCTTTGCCCAGGCCAGCGCTTCGGCTTCGTCGTCCAGGTCCAGCCAGTACAGGCCAGTGGTGTGCACTTCGGGGTCGACGCCGGTGCTGGCGAACAAGCGCTCGCCCAGCTGTGGATAAAAATCCTGCGACCAGTGCGCCAGGGCAGTCACTGCCGGGCTGTAGCGCCATGGGTACAACGGCGAGACGATGCCGCCGCCAGCCCAGGACGACTCGCGGCCAACCTCGCCCTGATCACACACCACCACCTGGCCGACCTTGGCTGCCAGGTTGAACGCGGTCAGCAGGCCAATCACCCCGCCGCCGACCACCACTACTTGCTTGCTCATCTGTCGATCCAACACCTGAAGTAAAACCGCGATGCACCGGGCACCATTCAACCTTCAGCTTCCCCAGCAGTGCGCGCCATGTTCAGCGCCACCCGGATTGCGCTGCACGCCGGCCTGGTCAAGCTGGAAGTCGCCACAGCCATCCTGCGCCATCAGCCCATGCGGCAGCCGCCGGGCGCGCAGCGTGAAGGTGTCGCTGTCGCGTTGGGCCTGCAGGCTGTAGTAGCGGGTACCGTCGGGCAAGGCCGGGTCGCCCTCGGCGTATTGGCCGGTGCGCACGCGGTGGCGCTCCAGGCGCAGGGCGGCATCATGCAGCAGGCCAACCACTTCGCTGCGCGCGGCTCGCCGAAGCTGGTCGCTGTAACTGGGGTAGGCAATGGCTGCCAGAATGCCGGTCACGGCCAGCACAATCAACAACTCGATCAGGCTCAAGCCTTGCTGCATGTCAGTCTCCTCGCAATCTTTGCCGCCAGCTGATGCGTCGGGTTGTGCCGTCAGCCACGGCGTAGACCGCTTCCAGTACATGTCGTGACTGGGGTTGCTTGCTGACGGCGGTTATCCGGAACAGGGTGACCGGCTGCCCGTCGGGCATGTGCGCGGCACGTTTGCTGATACCCAGGTTCTGTAGATGGACGTAGCCGGTCTGGGTGGTTTGCCATGGCCCTACCAGATCGTGCGGTCGGGCTGGTGGCAGGCACGCCTTACAGGAATCTGGCGGCGCCCGTTCGAGTTCGCGCGCCCCTGCCTGCAAGGCGGCCTCGGCCTCTTCCAGCGCCAGCAGGCCATCGCTCAGGTAGCCGGTCATGCGCGTTTCCACCAACGCGTCACGTAGGGCGGATGCGGCGAGCAGGCCTAAGAGCATGGTGAGTACCAAGGTCAGCAGCAGGACGACACCACGTTGGCGGCTCATGAAGCGGGGGGCGGGTTGCGGATTGCCACGCTCAGCTCATGGCGCTGTTCGAGTTTGAGCGTGGATTCGTACAGTGTCAGGGTGATATCCACCCGCTCTCCTTCCGTCATCGGCACACGCTCGAGACTCATTGCCTGCACATTCTCAACCAACGGTTGAAATTTGCTGTTTCCGCGCTTGAACTTCAGCGTATTGCCTTGGAGCTGGTAGACATACCTGCTGACCGGATACACCAGCGAGTACCCTGCCTTGCGCTTTTCATCCACAGAGGCTTCTTTGAGGCAATCGGTGTGCAAATACCACTCAGGTGCGCCCGCTTGCCCAGGTAACTCCGCCACGATCAAGCTCAGTGAGGATGCTTCGACCACCACGGGGCGGGCGAATACCTGGTGCAAAGTCGGGTCGTCGAAATCGTCAGGTTTCAAACGCAAGCAACCAAACATCGCTGCCATGCGGATATCCTGAGCCATGCGCAGCAACGCCTGCCGAGCCTCGTCCTGCATACGTGTCGCAGTACTTTGCAGGCGCCAGGTCTGGTGAGCAGATGTAAACAGCTGACTAGCCGCCACCAGCAGCATCAACCCAATAGCCAGCGCCAGCATCAGCTCAAGCAAGCCAAAACCACGTTGACCGCGCCTCATCGACGCCCCCGCTCATGCTCACTGTGCACCGCCATGGCCGCCTGCCCATCGCGACGCGCGCTGTCCACAGCCTGCAGGGCCTTCAACTGCAACCCCGCCGCTGCGAACATGCCCACGGCCAAAACCACCACCGCCAACAACACTTCCAAAAGCGTCATGCCCCGTTGCCTTGCCTGCATCCCTGCACCTCCTGCGACTTTTCCCGCAATGGCCTTTACCTCGGGCGACTGGACCTCTTGTCCGGCGACCACGAAGCTATTAGCCAAGCACTTCCGGGGAGGAATGCACGGTGAAGCAACGCGGCGTAACACTGATACAAATGTTGTCGGCCTTGGCCGTGGCGATGTTGCTGACACAGCTCGGCATGCCGGCCTACGCCAGGATGAGCGATGACCTGCACAGGGCGGCAGCGGCGCGTGACTTGGCCCAGGCACTGCGCAGTGCGCGCAGCCATGCGCTATTGCAAGGGCAGCCAGTGCTGGTGCAGGCGTTGGACGGTAACTGGGGGAATGGGTGGCGGGTGGAGTTGGAGCATAACCGGCAGGTGTTGCGTGAGCAGCGGTTGGCACGGCCGTTGAAAATTACCAGCAATAAAGGTGAGCAATTCAAGTTCAGTGCACAGGGGGTGCCGATGAACCTGGCTAACAGTTGGTTCTCGTTTACTCTGGAAGTGTGCGAGCGCTCATCGGCCAGCAGCCGCTATCAAGTGGTGATGGCATCGACCGGAAGGGTCAATCTGCTCACAGAGAGCCGCAACAATAACCGCTGCCCCGGCTAACGCGGTCGTTGTAGGAGCGGCCTTGCGTCGCGATGGGCCGCAAAGCGGCCCCGGCAATCTCAGCTTTTACGCGAAAATCCTGGGGCCGCTGTGCGGCCCATCGCGACGCAAGGCCGCTCCTACACGGGGACCGCGTAATCCCCGAGCGCAATCAGATCAGCGACCGAACCCGCAGCTCTTTGGGCATCGAGAAGGTGATGTTCTCTTCCCGCCCATCCAGCTCTTCAGCGCCAGTGGCGCCCCAGGCCTTTAGCTGTTCGATTACCCCACGCACCAGCACTTCGGGCGCCGAAGCACCGGCAGTGATGCCGATCCGTGCAGCCTGGTCGAACCAGCCGCGCTGCAGGTCTTCGGCACCGTCGATCAGGTAAGCCGGGGTGCCCATGCGCTCGGCCAGCTCGCGCAGGCGGTTGGAGTTGGAGCTGTTCGGGCTGCCGACCACCAGTACCACGTCGCTCTCACCGGCCAGCTGCTTGACGGCGTCCTGGCGGTTTTGCGTGGCATAGCAGATGTCGTCCTTGCGCGGGCCGCCGATGTTCGGGAAGCGTGCACGCAAGGCGTCGATGACACGGCTGGTGTCATCCATCGACAACGTGGTCTGGGTCACGAAGGCCAGGTGGTCCGGGTCGCGCACCTGCAGGTTGGCCACATCGTCCTCGTCTTCGACAAGGTAGATGGCGCCGCCATTGCTGGCGTCGTACTGGCCCATGGTGCCTTCGACTTCCGGGTGCCCTTCGTGGCCGATGAGAATGCACTCACGGCCATCGCGGCTGTACTTGGCCACCTCGATATGTACCTTGGTCACCAAGGGGCAGGTGGCATCGAACACTTTCAGGCCACGGCCAGCCGCTTCCTGGCGCACGGCCTGGGAAACACCGTGGGCACTGAAGATGACGATGACATCATCCGGCACCTGATCCAGCTCTTCGACGAAGATGGCGCCACGGTTGCGCAGGTCTTCCACCACGAACTTGTTGTGTACCACTTCGTGGCGCACATAGATCGGCGGGCCGAAAACTTCCAGCGCGCGGTTGACGATCTCGATCGCCCGGTCGACCCCCGCGCAGAAACCGCGAGGGTTGGCGAGTTTGATTTGCATGCTCGGCTCCAGGCTTACAGGGCCTTCACCTCGAGGATCTCCACCTCGAAGCTCAGGGTCTTGCCAGCCAGTGGGTGGTTGAAGTCGATGGTCACCTGCGCGTCATCGAAGGCCTTGACCACGCCCGGCAACTCGGCGTTGGCAGCATCGTTGAAAATCACCAGCAAACCTTCGGACAGCTCCATGTCGGTGAACTGCGAGCGCGGCATCACCTGCACGTTCTGCGGGTTAGGCTGGCCGAAGGCACTCTCCGGGGCCACGGTGACGGTGCGCTTGTCACCGGCCTTGAAGCCGAAAAGCGCAGCTTCAAAGCCCGGCAGCAGGTTACCGTCGCCGACCTTGAACACGGCCGGGGACTTGTCAAAAGTGCTGTCGACGGTGTCGCCGTTTTCCAGGTGCAGCGCGAAGTGCAGGGTGACTTCGGTGTTCTGGCCGATACGGGTGTCAGTCATGGACCGGATCCTCGGACTTTTTGCTCTTGAACATATCCAGCGCCAGCATCACCGCACCAACGGTGATGGCGCTGTCGGCCACGTTGAAAGCCGGGAAGTAATGGCGGTTCTGCCAGTGCACCAGGATGAAATCGACCACATGGCCCAGCACGACGCGATCGTACAAATTGCCAATGGCCCCACCCAGCACCAACGCCAGCGCCACGGCCAGCCAGGTCTCGTTGCGCCCCAGGCGCTTGAGCCATACCACCAGCACGGCACTGACCACCACGGCGATCAGGGCGAACAGCCAGCGCTGCCAGCCGGCGCCATCGGCCAGGAAGCTGAACGCGGCCCCGGTGTTGTAGGCCAGGGTCCAGCTGAAGTAGTCAGGGATGACCACAATCTGCTGGTACATGGTCAGGGCATTATTGAAGTACAGCTTGGTGGCCTGGTCGACGACCAGGACCAGCAAGCTCAGCCACAGCCATGCCAGGCGCCCGAGGCGCCCCGCTGCAGGGTTAGGCATAGTGGCGCACCTCTCCCGAACCGGTCAGGTTGTCGACGCAACGGCCACAGATTTCCGGGTGCTCCGGGTGGCTGCCGACGTCGGCGCGGAAGTGCCAGCATCGGCCGCACTTGGTGTGGCTGGACTTGACCACTTGCAGCTTGAGGCCTTCGACTTCGGTGGCTACCGCTTCGGCCGGAGCGTGGGCGAATGGCACCACACTGGCGGCCGATGTGATCAGCACGAAGCGCAGTTCGTCGCCCAGCTTGCCCAGGTCGGCGCTCAGGCCTTCGTCGGCGTACAGGGTGACTTCGGCCTGCAGGTTACCGCCGATGACCTTGGCGGTACGCTGGTTTTCCAGCTCCTTGTTGACCGATGCCTTCACCGCCATCACGCGGTCCCAGTAAGCGCGGTCCAGCTCGGTGCCTTCCGGCAGCCCGCTCAAGCCCTGGTACCAGCCGTTGAGCATTACCGACTCGTTGCGCTCGCCCGGCAGGTACTGCCAGATTTCGTCGGCGGTGAACGCCAGGATCGGCGCGATCCAGCGCACCAGCGCTTCGCTGATGTGGTACAGCGCGGTCTGGCAGGAACGGCGGGCGACACTGTTGGCGCCGGTGGTGTACTGGCGGTCCTTGATGATGTCGAGGTAGAAGCCGCCCAGTTCCTGAACGCAGAAGTTGTGCACCTTGGAGTAGACGTTCCAGAAACGGTACTCGCTGTAGTGCTCTTCCAGCTCGCGTTGCAGCAGCAGGGTGCGGTCCACGGCCCAGCGGTCCAGGGCCAGCATGTCTTCCGGGGCCAGCAGGTCGCGGGCCGGGTCAAAGCCGGACAGGTTGGACAGCAGGAAGCGCGCGGTATTGCGGATACGCCGGTAGGCGTCGGCGCTGCGCTGCAGGATCTGCTCGGAAACGGCCATTTCACCGGAATAGTCGGTGGCCGAAACCCACAGGCGCAGGATGTCGGCACCGAGGGTGTTGTTGACCTTTTCCGGCTCGATGGTGTTACCCAGCGACTTGGACATCTTGCGGCCGTTCTCGTCCACGGTGAAGCCGTGGGTCAGCAACTCACGGTAAGGCGCGTGGTTGTCGATGGCGCAACCGGTCAGCAAGGACGAGTGGAACCAGCCGCGGTGCTGGTCGGAGCCTTCCAGGTACAGGTCGGCGCGCGGGCCGGTGGCGTGACCGATGTCATGCGAGCCACGCAGCACGTGCCAGTGGGTGGTGCCCGAGTCGAACCACACGTCGAGGGTGTCGGTGATCTTGTCGTACTGGCCGGCTTCGTCGCCCAGCAGTTCAGCCGCGTCCAGCTTGAACCAGGCCTCGATGCCTTCCTTTTCCACGCGTTGGGCAACGGCGTCCATCAGCTCGACGGTGCGCGGGTGCAGCTCGCCGGTCTGCTTGTGCAGGAAGAACGGGATCGGCACACCCCAGTTGCGCTGACGCGAGATGCACCAGTCCGGGCGGTTGGCGATCATCGAATGCAGGCGCGCCTGGCCCCAGGCCGGGACGAACTTGGTCTCTTCGATCGCTTTCAGCGCGCGCTCACGCAGCGGCTCGCCAGTGGTTGGCTGCTTGTCCATGCCGACGAACCACTGCGCGGTGGCGCGGTAGATCAGCGGGGTCTTGTGGCGCCAGCAGTGCATGTAGCTGTGGCTGATGGTTTCGGTGTGCATCAGCGCACCGACTTCGCTCAGCTTGTCGACGATGGCCGGGTTGGCCTTCCAGATGAACTGGCCGCCAAAGAATGGCAGCGACTCGACATACACACCGTTGCTCTGCACCGGGGTGAGGATGTCGTCGTTGACCATGCCGTAGCGCTTGCAGGTGACGAAGTCGTCTTCACCGTAGGCTGGCGCGGAGTGCACCACGCCGGTACCGGCGCCCAGCTCGACGTAGTCAGCCAGGTAGATCGGCGACAGGCGGTCGTAGAACGGGTGACGGAAGTTGACCAGTTCCAGCGCCGAACCCTGGGCGGTGGCGATCACCGAGCCTTCCAGGTTGTAGCGTTTCAGGCACGACTCGACCAGCTCTTCGGCCAGCACCAGCAGGCGCTCGCCGGTATCGACCAGGGCGTACTTGAACTCCGGGTGGATGTTCAGCGCCTGGTTGGCCGGGATGGTCCACGGGGTGGTGGTCCAGATCACGATGGCGGCTGGCTTGGCCAGCGAGGCCAGGCCGAAGGCGGCAGCCAGCTTGGCCTCGTCAGCGACCGGGAAGGCCACGTCGATGGTCTGCGATTTCTTGTCAGCGTACTCGACTTCTGCCTCGGCCAGGGCCGAACCGCAATCGAAGCACCAGTTCACCGGCTTCAGGCCCTTGAACACGAAGCCTTGCTTGACCATCTCGGCCAGGGCGCGGATTTCACCGGCCTCGTTGGCGAAGTTCATGGTCTTGTACGGGTTGTCCCAGTCACCCAGCACACCCAGGCGGATGAACTCGGTCTTCTGCCCTTCGATCTGCTCGGCGGCGTACTCGCGGCACAGCTCGCGGGTGCGGTCGGCAGACAGGTGCTTGCCGTGGGTAACCTCGACCTTGTGCTCGATCGGCAGGCCATGGCAGTCCCAGCCCGGCACGTACGGCGCATCGAAGCCGGCCAGGGTCTTGGAACGGACGATCATGTCCTTGAGGATCTTGTTCAGCGCATGACCGATGTGAATCTTGCCGTTGGCATAGGGCGGGCCGTCGTGCAGGACGAACTTGGGACGATCCTTGCCAATTTCGCGCAGCTTCTGGTACAGGCCAATGCTGTCCCAGCGCTGCAGGATCTGCGGTTCGCGCTGAGGCAGGCCGGCCTTCATGGGGAAGGCGGTGTCCGGAAGGTTAAGCGTGGCTTTGTAGTCGGTCATTTCAGGCTCTTGGTTAGCGGTTGAGCGTGCCAATGTGCACGTGCGGCGGCGATATCCGCATCGATCGCCGACTTCAGCGCCTCCAGGGAGGCGAATCGCTGCTCTTCACGCAGCTTGTGGTGGAACTCCACCGTCAGGCGCCGGCCATAAAGGTCGCCGGCATAGTCCAGCAGATGAATTTCCAGGTGCGGGCGCCCGTCACCGGCAACGGTGGGGCGCACGCCGATGTTGCCGACACCCGGCCAGGCCTTGCCGTCGATCTCGATGCTGGCCAGGTAGACCCCGGACAGCGGCACGCGGCGGCGCTTGAGCTGGATGTTGGCGGTTGGTGTGCCCAGCTGGCGAGCCAGCTTCTGGCCGTGCAAGACACGGCCGGTAATGCGGTACGGCCGGCCCAGCAAGTGCTCGGCCAGCTGGAAGTCGCCTTCGGCCAGGGCCTTGCGTATTTCGGTGCTGCTGACCCGCAGGCCGTCCTGGATCACCGTGTTGGCGGCCTCGACGGTGAAACCGTATTGCTTGCCAGCCCCGACCAGGAAGCCGAAGTCGCCGGCGCGGTCGCAGCCAAAGCGGAAGTCATCGCCCACTTCGAGGTGGCGCACACCCAGGCCGTCGACCAGGATGGCCTTGACGAAGGCATCGGCGCTGAGCTTGCTCAGGCGCTGGTTGAACGCCAGGCACAGTACCCGGTCGATGCCTTCGGCGGCCAGCAGTTCGACCTTGTCGCGCAGGCGGGCCAGGCGCGCCGGGGCGGTGTCGGGGGCGAAGTACTCGCGCGGTTGTGGTTCGAAGATCACCACGCAGGTCGGCAGGCCTAAAGCCTGGCCGCGCTCGCGCAGGCGCGCCAGGATTGCCTGGTGGCCGCGGTGAACCCCGTCGAAGTTGCCAATGGTGGCGACACAGCCCCGGTGCTCGGGGCGCAGGTTGTGAAGACCTCGAACCAGCTGCATAACGCGCTTCTTGCTCATAAAGTGGCCGATTATAACCACACCCGGGCGCCGGTGACAGGCAGCAGCGCCCAAGGGCGGCGTGGAATGCGAAAAACCGACGCCTGACCCGCCCGAAGCCTTAGTGCAAGGCCTTGCGGGCAAAATGCCGCGGCCGGAAGCCGCACAGGTACAGGCAGCCAAAATAGGTCACGACGCCCGCCAGGATCAGCGCCCCCAGGCGCATGAAGCGCTCAAGCATGATGCCCTGCTCCCAGGCCGGCATGTAGTGCATGCCCGCCAGCAGTACGGCCGACATCAGCGCCACGGCCAATACCAGCTTGAGCAGGAACATGGCCCAGCCTGGCTGCGGCTCGAACAGCTGCTGGCTGCGCAGCTTCCAGAACAGCAAGCCGGCATTCAGGCAGGCACCGAGGCTGATTGCCAAGGCTAGCCCGGCATGTGCCAGCGGGCCGACCAGCGCCAGGTTGAACAGCTGGGTGCAGACCAGGGTAAACACCGCAATCTTCACCGGCGTGCGGATATTCTGCTGCGCATAGAAGCCGGGTGCCAGTACCTTGACCAGAATGATCGCCAGCAAGCCTACGGAATAGGCCATCAGCGCCCGCTGGGTCATGGCCGCATCAAACGCACTGAATTTGCCGTACTGGAACAGCGCCACGGTCAACGGCTCGGCAAGAATGGCCAAGGCCAGGGTGCACGGCAACACCAGCAGGAAGCACAGGCGCAGGCCCCAGTCGAGAATCCGCGAGTACTCTTCGCGGTCCTTGTTGGCGTAGGTCTTGGCCAGGGTCGGCAGCAGGATGGTCCCCAGCGCCACGCCCAGCACGCCCGAAGGCAGCTCCATCAGGCGGTCGGCGTAATACATCCACGACACCGAGCCGGCCACCAGGAACGAGGCGAAGATGGTGTTGATGATCAGCGAGATCTGGCTTACCGACACCCCCAGAATCGCCGGCAGCATCTGCTTGAGCACTCGCCACACGCCGGTATCGCGCAGGTTCAGGCGCGGCAGCACGAGCATGCCGATCTTCTTCAGTGCCGGCAGCTGGTACAGCAACTGCGCCAGACCGCCGGCCAGCACACCCCAGGCCAGGGCCATGATGGGCGGGTTGAAGTACGGCGTGAGCAGCACCGCGAAGGCGATCATCGCCACGTTCAGCAAGGTCGGGGTAAAAGCCGGTACCGAAAAACGGTTCCAGGTATTGAGGATCGCCCCGGCCAGGGAAGACAGCGAGATCAGCAATATATAAGGAAATGTCACCCGCAACAGGTCGGTGGTCAGCTGGTATTTTTCAGCGCTGTCGACAAAACCCGGCGCCGTCGCCCACACCACCCACGGGGCCGCCAGGATGCCGATGGTGGTGACCAGGGCCAGGACCAGGGTCAGCAAGCCACTGACATAGGCAATGAAGGTGCGTGTCGCCTCCTCGCCTTGCTGGGTCTTGTATTCGGCCAGGATCGGCACGAAGGCCTGGGAAAAAGCACCCTCGGCAAAAATACGCCGCAGCAGGTTGGGCAGCTTGAATGCGATGAAAAAGGCGTCGGTTGCGACACCTGCCCCAAAAATACGCGCCAGGATGGTGTCGCGAATAAAGCCCAGCACCCGCGAAATCATGGTGATCGAGCTTACTGCAGCCAGGGATTTGAGCAGATTCATCGAAAAGATTCACGCCAATGACAGAGGACGCTGCCAGACAGCGTCCGAATGTGCGATACTCCCGCGCCTTCGCAGGGGAGCCAAAAATTCCCGAGTGTACAGGTCGCGCAGCAGAAAGGAATCTTTCCGGCTTGTTGGCGCACCGCTCGGCGGAACCTTGCAAGTGGCCTTGACATCCGGTCGACTGATCGGCATGATTCGCGGCCTATTTTGTTTGCTATTTACCTAAAGTCTTTCGAGGAGCTCGACGGTGGCCAACACACCTTCCGCCAAGAAACGTGCAAAACAGGCTGAGAAGCGTCGCAGCCACAACGCCAGCCTGCGTTCCATGGTCCGCACCTACATCAAGAATGTAGTTAAAGCCATTGACGCAAAAGACGCCGAAAAAGCGCAAGCCGCTTACGTTCTGGCTGTACCTGTAATCGACCGTATGGCCGACAAGGGTATCATCCACAAGAACAAGGCTGCTCGTCACAAAGGCCGTCTGAATGGCCACATCAAGGCGCTGAAAGAAGCTGCAGCTGCCTAAGCGACGTGCAAGTCGAAAAGCCGACCCTAGGGTCGGCTTTTTGTTGTCTGCGATTTATGCATGCTCCAGGGGCGCAACGCTTTTTGTAGGAGCGGCCTTGTGTCGCGATCGGGCTGCAAAGCAGCCCCGGCAATATCTGCACAGCAGCTGAAATCGAGGGGCTGCTGCGCAGCCCGATCGCGACACAAGGCCGCTCCTACAAAAAAGCAGGCCTGTGTTTGCCCGGTGTTACTTGGCTATCTGAATTTTTGGCGCCCACTGCAGCCACTGGTCCTCGGCCTTGTCGAACAAGGCAAAGGTCTGCTGCGGCCGTGCCGGGTTGCCCATCTGCTCGCCATCCGGCGTCGCGAAGGCAATGCCACCATCGATCAGGGTCTCCACCGACTCGGTACGCACCGTAGCGCCCTTGAACAAGCCCCAATCGAAGCCGAAGCCGCTGCTGTTCCAGAAGCGGCTGCCGCTGCGCACCAGGGCTGCATAGCGCGGTTCGATAAGGATATGGATCAGCACCCGGTCAGCACTCTGGCCCAGCTCGAAGCCCGTCACCTTGCCCACCGCCACCTCTCGGTAGGTCACCGGCACACCCGGCTTGATCGAGCCACGCCGCGGCGCGCTGAGCGTCAGTGGCAGGCCAACCTCTGGCCCTGCCACCTGCGGCGCATCGGCCAAGGCAATGAAATCGCGCTGCGGTCCACGGTCTTTGGCCGCCGGCTGCACTTCCAGATACTGCCCACCAATCAGCGTGTCGAGATTTTCAGTGCGCACCAGGCCCAAGGCCGGTTTGACCACCCAGAACTGCGTACCGGCACGGGCAATGCGGTTCGCCGCTTCGGTAATACGCGCCCGCAGCAGCACCGCCTGCAGGTCGTCAGTGAGGTCGACACTCTCGATACTGCCCACATCCAGGCCGCGGAAGCGAATGGCCGTACCCGGCTTCAGGCCATCGGCGCGATCGACCCGAATGGTGATCAAGGTACCAGTACGGTTTACCGCCTCTTGGCTTTCAAGCAGCCGGAAGCGCGGAATATGGCGCTTCAACGGCACATCGGGCCGCGGCGTATCGAATGCGATACCGCCAGCCATCAGCGTCTGTAGCGATTCACTCTTGATCTTGATGCCCGAGAGGCCGCCAGTCAGGGTAATGCCGCTGACGTTCCAGAAGCGCGACGACCCGTTTACAAGCTTCTCGTATTCCTTCTCGATATGCACACCGATCAGGATGCGGTTGCTGTTGCGGGCGAACTGGTAGCTTTGCACACTGCCCACCTTCACTTGGCGGTACATCACCGGGCTACCGACCTCCAGCGAGCCCAAGGTATCGGCGAACAGCACCATGTGCAGGCCCGGCGCCTTGAGGTCGAGCGGTGGCGCCTTGGCGCGCGCTTCGAACTCACGTTCCGGCCGCTGCCCCCTCTCACCGGGGCGAATGGCAATGTAGTTACCTTTGACCAACGCTTCCAGGCCGGTGATACCCGCCAGAGAAATCGACGGCTTCACCACCCAGAACTGTGTGCCCTCAACCAGGTAGTCTTCGGTCAGCGGGTCCAGGGTCAGCTCAGCCGAAGCGCTGGCCAGGTTGTCTTCCATCTTCAGGGTTTTAAGCGAACCTACCTGGATACCCTTGTACATCACCGGCGTGCGGCCCGCCTGCAGGCCTTCGTAATCGCTAAGCTTCACCTTGACCCGGATACCGGCCTGGGCTGCGTCGAAGTCTTCATACAAGCGGAATGGCAGGCTCGGGTCGGTGGGCGGGCTGTCCTTGCGGTGCTCTGGCGTCGCAAAGGCAATACCACCGGCAACGATGCTCGAAAGCGACTCGCTGCGCACCTTCACCCCCGAGAGCGACGCATCGATACTGACGCCGCTGGCATTCCAGAATCGCGTGTGCTTACGCACCAGGCTGGCATAGGCTGGTTCGATGAAGACCTTGACCTCGACGGTACTCTGGTCTTCGGATAAGCGGTAGCTTTTGACCCGGCCTACCTGGATCTGCTTGTAGAACACGGGGCTGTCACGGTTGAGCGAACCCAGCCGCTCGGCCTTGAGCATAAGGTGCAGGCCCGGCTCGCTATCGGACAGCGGTGGCGCCACTTTCAGTGCCTTGAACCGCTTGGTAGGCTCGCCCTCCCCTGGGCTGACTGCAATGTAGTTACCGGACACAAGCGTTTCCAAGCCAGAAATACCTGCCAGGCTGACACTTGGCTTCACCAGCCAGAAGCGTGTGCCCTTGTTCAGATGGGGCTCAGCCGCTTTGTTCATCTCGATCGTGGCGATTACACCCTGAGTGTCGCCCTTGGCATCAAGCACCAGGCTCTTCACCTTGCCCACCGGCATGCCCTTGTACATGACCTCGGTCTTGTTGGCGACGATGCCGTCGCCCGACTCGAAGCGTACTTCAATATCCACACCGGCATCACGGTAGGCCTGCCATGCGAGCCAGCCACCGATCATCAACGCGATCAACGGCAGGATCCAGATGGCCGACCAGTTAGAGGCGGGGCGGGTTTTAGCCGTTGGCAGGTCACTCATGGTCGTCATCCGACTCCGTGTTATCCCAAATCAGTCGGGGATCGAAAGTTAAAGCGGCAAACATCGTCAGGATCACCACAGTTGCAAAGGCGACAGCGCCCAGGTTGGCTTCGACACTGGCTATTCGGCCGAAATTCACCACGGCCACCAGAATGGCTATGACGAAGATATCCAGCATGGACCAGCGCCCAATAAATTCGATGAAGCGGTACATCAATATTCGTTGCCGGGCAGATAATGGCTGCCGGCGTTGCACGGAGTACAGCAGCAAGCCGATGCCCACCAGCTTGAACGTGGGCACCAGGATACTGGCAATGAACACCACCGCCGCAATCGGCACCATGCCATGCTTGAGCAGGGTGATAACCCCGGACATGATCGTGTCCGGACTGCCCTGGCCGAGGGTGCTCACTGTCATGATCGGCAGCAGGTTGGCCGGAATGTACAGGATCGACGCGGCAATCAGCAGCGCCCAGGTACGCACGATGCTGTTCGGCCGGCGCGCATGCACGATGGCGCCGCAACGCGTGCAGGTTTGCGAAGTGCTGCCTGGTTCTTTCCGGTTCAGCTCGTGACATTCATTGCAGACCAGAATGCCCGCATCAATCGCCCGCATGCAGGTCCTCCCCTGATAGCGCACTCCAGATCTGGTGGGGTGACATCACCACTTCGAGCCACACCTGGATCAACAACAGACTGATAAAACAGAACAGCCCCAAGCCTACGGTCAGTTCGGCCAAGTCCACCAGTTTGACGATGGCCACCAGCACGCCCATGAAATAGACCTCGAGCATGCCCCAGTCGCGCACGTGGTGATAGAGGCGGTAGAACACCAGCCCATAGTCCCGCCCTACGTTCAGGCGAATACTCAACAACACGGTCAGCTGGCATAACAGCTTGATCAGCGGTATGGCCATGCTGCACAGGAACACGACTACGGCGACGCCGCGCATTTGCGAGTTATAAAGGCCCAGCACACCGCTCCAGACGGTATCGTCCGAAGTCTGGCCGAGCAGGTGCAGCTGCATGATTGGCAGGAAATTGGCCGGGATGAACAGCAACAGTGCTGTAAGCACCAGGGCCAGGCTGCGGTTTACCACGTTGTGCCGGTGGGCGTAGAGCTCGTAGCCGCAGCGCGGGCATTGGGCTTTTTCATCATGCTGAAGCACCGGCTTGCGCAGCAGCAGGTCGCATTCGTGGCAAGCGACAAGCTCGTCCAGTGGCAATTTGGCCAGTGATTCAGGTTCGACAGGATTGGACATATAGCGCTTCTGAATAGGTGCGTGGACCTATTCTAGTGTTATGGCTCGAATTGTGGGAGGACATCGCCCGTTAGGCTCAAATACCAACAGGCCCGACGCAATTACTGCCATGCGCCGCGATCCCTGTGGGAGCGGCTTTAGCCGCGAAGCAGGCGACGCGGGGGGATGGCACCGGCTGCGCCGGTGTTCGCGGCTAAAGCCGCTCCCACAGGGAACCGGGCATGACCGGGGATCTGCGTCCGGCTTGAGATTTTTGCCCCACAAAGACAAAACCCCTACCTGCATACGCAGATAGGGGTTTTGCGAAATGAATCTTGACGATGACCTACTCTCACATGGGGAAACCCCACACTACCATCGGCGATGCATCGTTTCACTGCT
>NZ_JBJDNB010000030.1:0-86329 GCF_044900445.1 Pseudomonas sp. NPDC089407 | reverse complement strand
AGACACAGGGTTGCCTTCTTCGCGGGACAAGCCCGCTCCCACAATGGCCATTGTTCTCTGCGAGACAGCGCAGCCCGGAAGGGCTGGGTGATCTCCCACAGGTATAGCGCCAGCCTCAGGCCCTGTGCACATCCTGTGGGAGCTGGCTTGTCGTGGCGACGAACCGCGTCGATGGGCTGCAAAGCAGACCCATTTCAAATGTGGACAACTTGTCGCGCACCTATCTCCATACACATCACCATCCCATCCCAAGCCCTTGTTTCCACAGGCCAGATCTTTTCCACGGATAATGTGGAACCGCCTGTGGAAAACATGGTGGCATCTCCCTCAAGCCCTTTGGTATCAAGCCCTGCAGGCTTGCGATCATTTTTTGATCACATCCCCCTTGTGGATGATTTTCCCAAGCTTTTCAGTGCCCTGCATGCACTCGCAGGCTAGTGTAAATCCTGTGGATAACTCTGTGTAAAAACCTTGGACAGACCGCTGCAAGCGGCATGTTTGAAAGCTTTGCGCCATCACCATAAGATATCCACCGACCACGTATCGCTGAAAGGGTTCCGCACAGTGGACAAGTTGCCCCCAATCCATGGGGAAAGCCTTGTGGATAACATGCGGATAGCTGGCTCCGAGCCCTCTGACACCGGGGTTTGGCGCATATGAACAAAAAATGAGCAGCGACTTGCACGGCTTGCTGCCAGCGCCTGGCGCGGGCATGCTGCAACGCTGCCATGACAACCTACCGTGAGGAACAGAGCATGACGTCCACCGTATTCATTACTGGCGCCACTTCCGGTTTCGGCGAGGCCACTGCCCGCCGTTTTGCCGAAGCCGGCTGGAAGCTGGTGCTCACCGGCCGGCGCAAGGAGCGCCTGGATGCCCTGTGCGCCGAACTGTCGGCCAAGACCGAAGTGCACGGCCTGGCTGTCGATGTGCGTGATCGCAAAGCCATGGAGCAGGCCATCGCGAGCTTGCCTGCCGGTTTCGACAAGCTGCGCGGCCTGGTCAACAACGCCGGCCTGGCGCTGGGTGTGGACGGGGCGCAGAACTGCAGCCTGGACGACTGGGACACCATGGTCGACACCAACATCAAGGGCCTGATGTACACCACCCACCTGTTGCTGCCACGCCTGATCGCCTATGGCCGCGGCGCGTCGATCCTCAACGTCGGTTCAGTGGCGGGCAACTACCCGTACCCGGGCAGCAACGTGTATGGCGGGACCAAGGCCTTCGTCGGCCAGTTCTCGCTGAGCCTGCGCTGCGACCTGCGCGGCACCGGCGTACGGGTGAGCAACATCGAGCCGGGCCTGTGCGAGAGCGAATTCTCGCTGGTGCGCAACAGCGGTGACCAGGCCAAGTACGACGCCACCTATGCCGGGGCCGAGCCGATCCAGCCGCAGGACATTGCCGAGACCATCTTCTGGATCCTCAACCAGCCAGCGCACATCAATATCAACAGCCTGGAGCTGATGCCGGTGCGCCAGGACTTCGCGGGGCTTTCGATCGATCGTTCAACCAGGGGCTGATCCGAAGGCCAATCGCTGGCAAGCCAGGCTCCCACAGGTCAATCGCAGGTTTCGAGCCCTATGCAGTCCTTGTGGGAGCCTGGCTTGCCAGCGATTGCGTCAGCCCAGGCGCTGCAACCCTTCCAGGCAAGTCGCCAAATGGTAGGGCGTCGTCGAAGGCATATCATGCCGGCTGACATTGCCTTCCCCATCCCGGCATTCATACCAGCCCGCGACACGCAAGAAGCGCGCGTTCAGCACCTGCAACTGCGCCGGTAACTTCGCCTCGCCCCCAGCTCGCAACACCAGCGCCCGCAGGTACTCCGCCTGCGCCCAGACCCGCTGCGTGGCATCCAGCACCTGACCATCCACCGCCAGCATCGCCAGCACTGCCCCGTCCTTCACCCCATGCTGCTCGGCAAAGCCGAATGCCTGGTCAATCGACGCATGCAGCGGCGTATCACGCAGCAGCGGCGAGGTGTGCAGCAGGTAGAACCACTCGAACTGGTGCCCTGGCTCGAACCAGTTATCCACAGCCCCTCGCGGCTTCTCCAGCATCAGGCCGTGGGCAGGTTCGATGAAGTGCGTTTGCAATGCTTCGCACAGTTGCAGCAGCGATTGCTGAACGTGCTCGTCGTCGCGCACGGTCAGCACCTGCAGGAAGGCTTCGGCCAGGTGCATCTGCGGGTTCTGCAGCGGGCCGCTGCCCAGGTCCGCCCAGTCTTCGCCCAGGCTGGCCTCGTACAGGCCATCGTCACGGGCGAACTGCTGCTCGATGATATCCAGCGCGGCATTCAGGGTGGACGCCACCAGGCTTTCGCGCACCTTGCCCCAGTAGTGCGCACAGGCAAAGACGATGAATGCGTGGGTGTACAGGTCCTTGCGTCGGTCCAGCGGCTTGCCTTGGGCATCGATGCTGTAGAACCAGCCACCGTGTTCGGCGTCGTGGAAGTGCTTTTGCAGCGAGCGGAACAGGGCCGCCGCCCGTTCGGCCGCGCCCGGTTGTTCAATACGGCTGCTGAACAGGTACAGCTGGCGGGCGCAGGCCATGGCCCGGTAGCGCTGCACCGGCAAGGGCTGGTGCTGGGCGTCGAGGGCTTCGTAGGGCAGGGCCATGTCGGCGTTCCAGCCCGGGCCTTGCCACATTGGCACGATGCGCTCGGCAAAGTGCTGGTTGAAGCGGGCCAGTTCGGGCAGGGTGGGGCGGGGGTCGGACATTTCGGCGCTCGTCGCTGTCGGGCAGGGCGCCATGGTAGCAGAAGTGGGGTTTTCGGTAGCCTGTGCGAGCCCTATCGCCGGCAAGCCAGCTCCCACAGGTGTCCCACATTGCTCGGACCTGTGGTGATCCTGTGGGAGCTGGCTTGCCGGCGATAGGGCCAGAACAGGCCACCCATCAACCCGGGTTGCCTAACCCCTGCCAATGCCGCGCCCCGACAAAGATGAAACGCAGCTGCTGGGTAATCTTTTCCTGCGCCGTCAGCGCCTGTGGATAACCCACCTCCGGGCTGTCGATAAGCTCAGGCAGGGTCGCGAACACAGTCTTCACCACCAGGTCGGCCATCACCGCCAGCGCGGCGCTGTCCAGGTGCTGCCAGCGCTTCATGCGCGCCAGGTCGGTGGCCAGGTCGTCGCTGATGTCCTGGCGCAGGCGGGCGATGGCCTGGCGCACGGCCTGCGAGCCACCGTACTGTTCGCGGGCCAGGAACAGGAACTGTGCGCGGTGAGCGGCAACTACGTCGAGGAAAATGCGCACCGAGGCGTCGGTAATACCGCCCAGTTCGAATTCGTTGTGGCGCACCAGGCGAATGGTCTGGCGGAAGGTGGTGTCGATTTCTGCCACCAGGGCCAGGCCCAGGGCATCCATGTCGGAAAAGTGCCGGTAGAAGCCTGTAGGCACGATGCCGGCCGTCTTCGCCACTTCACGCAGGCTGATACTGCCGAAACCACGGCCACTCTCCATCAGCTGGCAGGCGGCATCGAGCAGGGCCTGGCGGGTCTGTAGCTTCTGTTCGGCGCGCGGCAGCATGGTGCGGGCTTCTGTGACGGTAAGGCTGGGCACTCTAGTTAAAAAAACAAAGCCCGGTCAATGACCGGGCCTGGAGGGGAGCATGCGTTGTGACAAAGGTTGTTCTTTTCGACCATGGTGATCAGCTCACACGGCTGAGTTCAACCAGGCGATCCGAGCCACCTTCGGCTACAAGGCCAGACTGCTCGATCAGGCGATCCGAGCCACCTTCGGCTACACGGCCGGATTGTTCGATCAGGCGATCGGAACCACCTTCGGCTACACGGCCGGATTGTTCGATCAGGCGATCGGAACCGCCTTCGGCCACGCGGCCGGATTGTTCGATCAGGCGATCGGAACCACCTTCGGCTACACGGCCGGATTGTTCGATCAGGCGATCGGAACCGCCTTCGGCCACGCGACCCGATTTTTCGATCAGGCGATCCGAACCACCTTCAGCAACGGTTTTCAGCGGCTGGGCGATCTCGATGGCGCTGGAGCGCGATTCGGCGGTCAGGTGTTGTTCGGCGGCTGGCAAGGCAAAAGCGTTGGCAGCCAGAATGGACAGGGTCAGGGTCAGCAGGTGGCGTTTCATGTTCGGGTGCTCCTCTCGGGGGCTGGAAAGTGGGTACGAAGCCAATGCTACGCCGGGTAACGCCAGAGAGAAGTTCATACGGGTAATGGTAACAATCGACCGTATTGATAGAGGCTGGCAACTGCTCTAGGTAGCTGGTTTCATGGTCGGTGATGGCAATTTGCAGGCGTGGGTCGCGAGTAACACGGGTGGCCCGGCGCGACGAATTGCTGAGCAAAAGGCCAGGAAAAACTTCGCTATCATGGCGCCATCGATAAAACCCCACGGGTTTTCATCAGTCCCAGATACTAAGTGCCATCGCGGCGCCTGTTCTGTGCCATATCGCAAGGAGAAACACGCAATGACGCGCCCCGCCAGAATCCTCGTCTGGACCCTAGCCACGCTGCTGACAGTTCTGGCAATACTGGTGGTAGTGATCGCCACCTTCGACTGGAACCGGGTCAAGCCGCTGCTAAACGAGAAGGTCTCCGAGGCCTTGCACCGGCCATTCGCTATCAATGGCAACCTCGCCGTGCACTGGCGCACCGAGCCCGAAGAGGGCGGCTGGCGGGCCTGGGTGCCTTGGCCACACTTCATTGCCGAAGACCTGACCCTGGGCAACCCCGATTGGCTCAAGGAGCCGAAGATGGTCGGCCTGGAGCGCGTGGAGTTTCGCCTGGCACCGCTGCCATTATTGGTCCAGCAGATCAGCATCCCGCGCATCAACCTGACCAAACCCACGGCCAGCCTGACCCGCCTGGCCGACGGACGCGCCAACTGGGCGTTCGACTTCGGGCCGAAGGATGAAAACGCAGCGCCGTCCAAGTGGGTGCTGGACATTGGTGCGATCGGTTTTGACCAAGGCAATGTCAGCTTCGACGACCAAACCCTGAAAACCAGCATGAAGGTGCAGGTCGACCCATTGGGCAAGCCAATCCCGTTCAGCGAAATTGTCGGCAAGGCCAGCGCCGAGAAAGCCGGCGGTGCGCAGGACTACGCCTTTGGCTTCAAGGCCCAGGGCCGCTACAAGGGCCAGCCGGTTTCCGGCACTGGCAAGATCGGCGGCCTGCTAGCCCTGCAGGACGCCACCCAGCCGTTCCCGCTGCAGGCCGACGTGCGCATCGCCGATACCCACGTGGTGCTTGCCGGTACCCTGACCGACCCACGCAACCTCGGCGCCCTCGACCTGCGCCTGCGCCTGTCGGGTGCCAGCCTGGGCAACTTGTACCCACTGACCGGGGTTACCCTGCCCGACACCCCGGCCTATTCCACCGACGGCCGCCTCAGCGCCCACCTGCACGCGGCGCAAGGGGCGACGTTCAATTACCAGGGCTTCAACGGCAAGATCGGCGACAGTGATATCCACGGCGACCTGGCCTTCGTCGCCAGCCAGCCACGGCCCAAGCTGTCCGGCAACCTGGTGTCCAACCAGTTGCTGTTCAAGGACCTGGCGCCGCTGATCGGTGCCGATTCCAATACCGAGCAAAAAGCCCGTGGCGGCGCCAGCAAGCAGCCGGCCGGCAAGGTACTGCCGGTGGAAGAGTTCCGTACCGAGCGCTGGCGCGCGATGGACGCCGACGTCACCTTTGCCGGCAAACGCATCGTGCACAGTGAGCAACTGCCGTTCAACGACCTGTCGGCCCACGTGATCCTCGAAGACGGCCTGTTGCGGCTCGACCCCCTGCGGTTTGGTGTGGCGGGTGGCAGCCTTGCCTCCAATATCCGCCTGGATGGTCGAAGCGTGCCGCTGCAAGGCCGCGCCCGGTTGACGGCGCGCGGTTTCAAGCTCAAGCAACTGTTCCCCACCTTTGCGCCAATGCAGACCAGCTTTGGTGAGCTGAACGGCGATGCCGACATCACTGGCCGGGGCAATTCGGTGGCGGCCTTGTTGGGTACGGCAAATGGCGACTTGCGCATGTTGGTCAACGATGGCGCCATCAGTCGCAGCCTGATGGAAATTGCCGGGTTGAACGTGGGCAACTATGTGGTCGGCAAGCTGTTCGGCGATGAGGACGTGAAGATCAACTGCGCGGCAGCCGATGTGGGGATCAAGGATGGCCTGGCGACTACCCGGCTGTTCATCTTCGATACCGAGAACGCGATCATCTACATCAACGGCACGGCCAATTTTGCCAGCGAGCAGCTGGACCTGAAGATCACCCCGCAATCGAAAGGGCTGCGGCTGTTCTCGCTGCGTTCGCCGCTGTATGTGCGCGGGCCGTTTGCCAAGCCGAGTGCGGGTGTACAGGCGGTGCCGCTGGCGCTGCGTGGGGCTGGGATGGTGGCGCTGGGGGTGGTCGCCGGGCCGGCGGCGGGGTTACTGGCGCTGATTGCACCGAGCAGCGGGGATGACCCCAACCAGTGCACGCCGTTGTTGCAGCAGATGAAGGCGGGCAAGGCGCCGGCAGCGGTGAAAGGCAAAAAATGAGAAAGGGGGCCGCGTTGCGGCCCATCGCAGGCAAGCCAGCTTCCACAGGTCCGCACATGCCCTGAAGCTTGCGCAATACCTGTGGGAGCTGGCTTGCCTGCGATGGGCTGCAAAGCAGCCCCCTGCGTTTACAGCCCTTGCAACAGGTCGGACATGTCGTCCGCGTGTTCTTCTTCCTGCGCCAGGATGTCTTCGAAGATGCGCCGGGTAGTCGGGTCTTTATCGCCAATGTACTGAATGATTTCGCGGTAGCTGTCGATGGCAATGCGCTCGGCCACCAGATCCTCCAGTACCATTTCCTTCAGTGTTGCACCCGCCACGTACTGCGCATGCGAGTTCTTGCTCAGGTTGTCCGGGTTGAAGTCCGGCTCGCCGCCCAGTTGCACGATGCGCTCGGCCAGCTTGTCGGCGTGCTCGGCTTCCTGGTTGGCGTGTTCGAGAAACTCCTCGGCCGCCACGCTGGCCTTGACCCCCGAGGCCATGAAGTAATGGCGCTTGTAGCGCAGCGTGCACACCAGTTCGGTGGCCAAGGCTTCGTTCAGCAGGCTGATGATGCGCTCACGGTCGGCGTGGTAGCCCTCGGTCACTGCACCGTTTTCCACGTGCTGGCGGGCACGTTGGCGCAGGGTCTGGACGTCGGTCAGTTCAGTTGCGTTCATGTTCATCTCCGAAAGCATCAGGGTGGTCATGGTGTAAAGCGGAAGACTTACGCGCCGGGTACGGCTTTGCTGTCTTCTTCGCGTTGTTTGCAGGTTTTGAAGCCCTTGGCGTCAACATGCCCGGTTGCGTCGAAACGCACGTAATAAGGCTGCTGCTTGCCATCGCGGTTGAGGATGTAATCGTTGCAGGTGCCACCGTGGGGCAGGTCGATCACATTGGACGGGCTGCCGCCAATGGCAATGACCTTCTGCATGGTCATGCCGTTCTCCACCTGCTTGACCAGCGGCTCGTCGCGGTAGGTAACGTAGTCGACCGGGTTTTCCGGGCGGCTGCCGCAGGCGGCCAGGGTCGCGCTTGCCAGAAGGATTGCCAGGGTCTGCTTGTACATGGTCCCGCTCCTTGCACAGGGTTATGTTCCCGATTGGAACCGCACGACGCGTCAGGAGTTCGATTGCGATAGCCATTGGCCCGCATGGGGTCTGCACGCTAGTGTCTGTGCAGGCATACGGCTAAGGAGCAGCGCAGATGAGCCAGGACCTTGCGACGCGATACCCGTTGGTGCTGGTACCCGGCATGCTCGGCTTTGTCCGGGCAGTGCTCTACCCCTACTGGTTCGGCATTGTTCCGGCCTTGCGCAAGGGCGGCGCGCAGGTGTTCCCGGTGCAGGTGTCGCCGCTGCATTCCAGCGAGGTGCGCGGCGAGCAGTTATTGGTAATCATCGAAGACATCTGCCAGCGCACCGGCGCAGCAAAGGTCAACCTCATCGGCCACAGCCAAGGTGCCCTGAGCGCGCGCTATGCCGCAGCCAAGCGGCCCGGGCGGGTGGCGTCGGTCACTTCGGTGGCAGGGCCCAACCAGGGTTCGGAACTGGCCGACCACCTGGAACGCACGGCACCGGGCGATTCGCCCCAGGGGCGCATCCTCAAGGCCGTGCTGCATGGCTTTGCAGTGCTGCTGGTGTGGCTGGAAACCGGCTGGCGGCGTGACCCGCTACCGGTGGATGTGCATGCCTCGCACCAGTCGCTGACCAGTGCCGGCGTGGCGCTGTTCAACCAAGCTTATCCACAGGGCTTGCCAGACACCTGGGGCGGGGAAGGGGCCTATGAGGTCAATGGCGTGCGCTACTACTCGTGGTCCGGCACCTTGCAGCCCGGCCTGACCGACCAGGGGCGCAACCGCTTTGACGGCAGCAACCGCTTCTGCCGCCTGTTCGCGCGCAGTTTCGTCAGGGAAAAGGACCATTGCGACGGCATGGTCGGGCGTTTCAGTTCGCACTTGGGGCAGGTGATCGGCGACGATTACCCGCTCGATCATCTGGATATCGTCAACCAGTCACTGGGCGCCGTTGGCAAAGGCGCCGAGCCGGTGCGGCTGTTCACCGAACATGCCGCGCGGCTAAAGGCAGCCGGGCTCTAGCGGCGGATCGGCGTGGTCCAGCGCTCGGCCAGTACTACACCGGCCAGGGTCAGCAGGCCGCCGACCAGGTGGTAGCTGGCCAGTTGCTCGTCGAGCACCACGGCGGCGATCAGCGCGGTGACCAGCGGCAGCAGGTTGAAAAACAGCGTGGTACGGCTTGGGCCCAGGCGGTGCACGGCCTGCATCCATACCAGCGGTGCGATCATCGAGGCCAGCACGCAGGCATACAGCACCAGGCCGATGTTGTGGCTGTTCAGGCCGGTCTTGTCCGAAAGCAGAAACAGCGGCAGCAAGACGATGATGGCCACCAGCACCTGCAGGTACAGCAGCTGCATCGGCGGCAAGCGCAGCTGCCATTTCTTCAGCAGGAAGCTGTACAGCGCGTAGGCCAGGGTAGCCACCAGCATCAGCAGGTCACCGCTGTTCAGGCCTTGCTGCAGCAGGCTGGCGGGGTGGCCGGCACTGACCACTTCCAGCACGCCGAAAAACGACACCACTGCGCCCAGCAGGGCACCGTAGCTCAGGCGCTGGCCCAACCAGGCGATGGACAGCGCCAGTGACATCAGCGGCATCAGCGAAAGGATGATGCCCATGTTGGTGGCACTGGTGATGCTGGCGGCGAAGTAGGCCAGGCTTTGATACAGCGCCATGCCCAGCACGCCGAGCACGAACACCTTGGCCAGGTGCGGGCGGATGGCGGCACGGTTGCGCCACACGGCGGGCAGCAGGAACGGGGTGAACAGCAGCCCGGCCAGCAGCCAGCGGTAGAAGCCGATCTCGGCGGGGTGGATGGCACCGGCGGACATCTTGGTGACCACGGTGTTGCCGGCCCAGATGAGGATGGCGGTGAGGGGGAACAGGTAGTTCATGATGCTGTGATTCTCTCAGGTATTGCGATGTGTTCCTGGGGGCGCTTTGCGCCCCGATCGCGACACAAGGCCGCTCCTACAAGGCGATTGCGTATCGAGCAAATTTCGCGATCCCCTGTAGGAGCGGCCTTGTGTCGCGATGGCCTGCGCAGCAGGCCCCGATTGCAGCCATTATCAACTGTCCGTCCACAAGCCTATACTCTTATCCAGACAACCCACCCCGCCAAACAGTCAGCATGCAGCGCAAATACCTCGACATCCCCCAATTCAGCCAACTGCCGGCCCCGGTGTACTTCCGCCACGACGAGTTCCGCGCCGACACCCACAGCGACCTGCACCAGCATGCCTGGGGCCAGCTCAACTATACCGCCCACGGCGTGATGCACCTGGAGGCCGCCGGCCAGCGCTTCCTGTCACCGCCGCACTACGCGGTGTGGGTGCCGCCCGACACCGCGCATGGCTGCTACAACCCGCAGGCCATCGTCTACCGCTCGATCTACCTCGACCGCAGCCTCTGCGCCGCGCTGCCTCAGCAACCGTGCAGCTTGATGATCAGCGACATCCTCAAGGCCATCCTCGCCGACTTTGCCCGGCGTGACCTGAAGGTGGGCGAAAGCGAGCGCGACCAGCGCCTGGTGCAGGTGTTGCTCGACCAGCTGCTGCTGGCGCCCACCCAGGCCTGCTACCTGCCGTTCGCCCACAGCGAAGGCCTGCGCCAGGTGCTCGACGCGCTCAGTGCCGAACCTGGCGACAACCGCCCGCTGGCCGAGTGGGCCGCCCGCGTGCACGTCAGCGAACGCACCCTGGCCCGCCAGTTCCTGCGCGAGCTGGGCATCAGCTTTGGCGAATGGCGCCTGCGCCTGCGTTTTCTGCGTGCCATCGAAGCGCTGGAAGCGGGCCTGCCGATCCAGGCCATTGCCTTCGACCTCGGCTACAGCAGCGCGTCGGCGTTCATCGCCATGTTCCAGCGCCAGGCCCAGTGCACACCCGAGCAGTACCGCCGGCAGGCGCGGGCAGGGCGTTGAGAATTCTTGGCTACACTCAGCTCGATCCCGTGCATCGGGCGCGGCGACAAGGAGACCACTCCATGAAAGTGCTGCAAATCCCCTTACTGGCGCTGGCGGTGCTGTTCAGCGCCCAAGGTTTCGCCGCCAACACCGCGCAGCAGGAAAAAATGAAAACCTGTAATGCCGACGCCACCACCAAGGCCCTCAAGGGCGATGAGCGCAAAGCCTTCATGAGCACCTGCCTGAAGAAAGAGGTGCCACAAACCCAGCAAGAGAAGATGAAAACCTGCAACGCCGATGCCACCAGCAAAGCCCTGAAGGGTGACGAGCGCAAGGCGTACATGAGCGACTGCCTGAAGAAGAAATGACCTGCGCCTATGCCTGCAGGCCCAAGGCTGGCAGACTGCGGGCATTCCTGCTGTCTGCCGTCGAGGCTGTATGACTTTCACCCCCCGCCAAATCACCCTGGCCAGTCTGATCATCGTCATGGCCGGGCTGCTGCTGGCTTTGCCCCTGAAGTTGCTGCCCAGCCTGCTCGCCGGCCTGCTGGTGTTCGAACTGGTCAACATGCTGACCCCGCGCTTGCAACCGCTGATTGCCGGTCAGCGTGCCCGCTGGCTGGCCGTGGCGCTGCTGGGCACGCTGGTGGTGACCACCTTGGCCCTGCTGATTGCCGGCGCCTTCAGCTTCCTGCTGCACGAGGCAGAAAACCCCGGGGCCTCGCTGGACAAGTTCATGGCCCTGGTGGAGCGCGCCCGTGGCCAGCTGCCGCCGTTTATCGAAGGCTATCTGCCGGCCAGTGCTGCCGAGTTCAAGGTCGCCATCGGTGATTGGATCAAGAGCCACCTCAGCGACCTGCAACTGGTGGGCAAGGGCATGGCGCACATGTTCGTGACGCTGTTGATCGGCATGATCCTCGGCGCCATCATCGCCCTGCAGCGCATCCCCGACATTTCCCGGCGCAAACCCCTGGCAGCGGCGCTGTTCGAACGGCTGAACCTGTTGGTGAAGGCGTTTCGCAACATCGTCTTTGCGCAGATCAAGATTTCGCTGCTCAACACCGCCTTCACCGGCATCTTCCTGGCCGTGGTGTTGCCGCTGTTCGACGTGCACCTGCCGCTGACCAAGACCCTGATCGTGCTGACCTTCCTGTTGGGCCTGCTGCCGGTGATCGGCAACCTGATGTCCAATACGCTGATCACCATCGTCGGTTTGTCGCTGTCGATCTGGGTGGCGGCGGCGGCGCTGGGTTACCTGATCGTCATCCACAAGGTCGAGTATTTCCTCAACGCGAAGATCGTGGGCGGGCAGATCAGTGCCAAGGCGTGGGAGCTGTTGCTGGCGATGCTGGTGTTCGAGGCGGCGTTCGGGCTGCCTGGGGTGGTGGCGGGGCCGGTGTACTATGCCTACCTGAAGAGTGAGCTTAGGCGGGCGGAGCTGGTCTGACAGATTGCTGGGGCCGCTTTGCGGCCCATCGCGACACAAGGCCGCTCCTACAGACGACCGCGTAAACCCAATGATTGCGCGGTCCCCTGTAGGAGCGGCCTTGTGTCGCGATGGGCTGCAAAGCAGCCCCAAAATGGATCAGGCTACGCCGTACCGCTTGCGCGCCTCAATGGCCAGCCCGCTACCAATGCTGCCAAAGATATTGCCTTCCACATGCCGCGCATTCGGCAGCATCGCCGACACGCTGTTGCGCAGCGCCGGAATCCCGCTGGAACCGCCGGTGAAGAACACCGTGTCGACCTGGCTTTCGCTCACCCCGGCCTTGGCCAGCAGCTCGGTCACGCTACCGCGCACACGCTCCAGCAGCCCTTCGATCGCTTCTTCGAACAGCACTCGGGTCAGTTCTGCCGTCAGCTCCGGCTCGACCCGGCGCAGGTCGATACGGCGGCTCTCTTGCTCGGTCAGCTCGATCTTGCTGGCTTCCACTTCCATCGCCAACCAGTGCCCGGCGCGCTGTTCGATCAGTTTGAACAGGCGGTCGATACCGAAGCTGTCCTCGATGTCGTAGCGCATGCTGCCCAGCGCCAGTTGCGACTTCTGCGAGTACAGGGCGTTGATGGTGTGCCAGGTGGCCAGGTTGAGGTGGTAGCTGGTCGGCATCAGCGCGCCGCTCTTCATGCGGCTGCCATAGCCGAACAACGGCATCACGCCCTGCAGGCTCAACTGCTTGTCGAAGTCGGTCCCGCCGATGTGCACGCCACCAGTGGCGAGGATGTCGCTCTGGCGCTCGGCGACCAGGTGGCGCTCGGGCGACAGGCGGATCAGGGTGAAGTCCGAGGTACCACCGCCGATGTCGACGATCAGTACCAGCTCCTCGCGGCTGATGCCCGACTCATAGTCGAATGCAGCGGCAATCGGCTCGTACTGGAACGACACGTCCTTGAAGCCTATCTTGCGCGCCACGTCGGCCAGGGTGTCTTCGGCCTCCTGGTCGGCGGCCGCGTCTTCGTCGACAAAGAACACCGGGCGGCCCAGCACCACCTGGTCGAATTCACGACCCGCGGCGGCCTCGGCGCGTTTCTTCAGCTCGCCGATGAACATGCCCAGCAAGTCCTTGAACGGCAGGGCGCTGCCCAGCACGCTGGTGTCGTGCTTGATCAGCTTGGAGCCCAGCAGGCTTTTCAGCGAGCGCATCAGGCGGCCTTCGTAGCCTTCCAGGTACTCGTGCAGGGCCAGGCGGCCATATACCGGGCGCCGCTCTTCGATATTGAAGAACACCACCGAAGGCAAGGTGATCTTGCCGTCTTCCAGGGCAATCAGCGACTCCGTGCCAGGGCGGTGCCAGCCGACCGTGGAGTTGGAGGTGCCAAAGTCGATGCCCAGGGCGCGGGCCGGGGATACGTCAGACATGGGGAAAAAGCTTCCGGAGGCAAAACGGCCGCGCAGTGTATGCCAGTTGGCTACAGAATCAAGACCGGTCGTCTGCGATGGAGCAAAGCCAAGGCCCTCTTGAAAGGCTATGCTTGACCCCTATCTTTAGTTGCATCTTCAGTTGCAACACGCACATTCACATTGGTGATCCACAGATGGACTTCAAAGACTATTACAAGATACTTGGCGTAGAGCCCACGGCGGACGATAAGGCGATCAAGGCCGCGTACCGCAAACTGGCGCGCAAGTATCACCCCGATGTCAGCAAGGAGCGCGACGCCGAGGACAAATTCAAAGAGGCCAACGAGGCCTACGAGGTGCTGGGCGACGCGCAGAAACGTGCCGAATTCGACGAGATTCGCAAGTATGGCGGCCAGCATGGCCGGCCATTCCAGGCGCCACCGGGCTGGGAAAGCCGTGGCGGTGCGGGTGGCGGTTTCGAGGGCGGCGATTTTTCCGACTTCTTCAGCTCGATCTTTGGCAACCGTGGCGGCAACCCCTTCGGTGGCGCCCGGCAGCAGCAACGCAGTGCCGGCAGGCGGGGGCAGGACGTGGAGCTTGAACTGGCAGTATTCCTTGAAGAGACCCTGAGCAAGGAGTCCAAGCAGATCAGCTTCCAGGTGCCGCAAACCAATGCCATGGGCCAGCGCACCGGCTTCACCACCAAGACCCTGAACGTGAAGATTCCGGCCGGGGTGACCGATGGCGAGCGCATCCGCCTGAAGGGCCAGGGCGCGCCGGGCAGTGGCGGTGGGGCCAATGGCGACCTTTTCCTGACGATCCGCATGGCACCGCACCCGCTGTTCGATGTCGAAGGTCATGACCTGATCATCACCGTGCCACTGGCACCGTGGGAGGCTGCGCTGGGCACCAAGGTGGCGGTGCCGACCCTGACCGGCAAGATCAACCTGACCATCCGCCCCGACAGCCAGAGCGGCCAGCGCCTGCGGGTGCCGGGCATGGGCCTGGCCAACAAGAACGGCGAGCGCGGCAACCTGTACGCGCAATTGAAAGTGGTCATGCCACCGGCATCCGACGAGTCTGCCCGAGAACTGTGGACAAAGCTTTCCGAGAAGGCTGCGTTCGACCCGAGGACACAATGGAGTAAGTGATCATGAGCAGCACCCTGATCGTTCAACTGGACATGCGTACCTTGTGTCAGGAAGCCGATGTCACGGCGGACTGCGTGATCGAAATCGTCGAGCACGGCATTGTCGAACCTTCCGGACGAACGCCGGAGGACTGGCTGTTTGACGATCAGGCGCCGTTATTGGCCAAACGCGCGGTGAAGCTGCATCAGGAATTGGAGCTGGAATGGGAAGGGGTGGCGCTGGCGCTGGAGTTGCTGCAGGAAGTGCAGCAGTTGCGCAGTGAGAACAGCATGTTGAAGCAGCGGTTGGGCAGATTCACTCAGATGTAAGCCAGCACACTGGCCCCTGTAGGAGCGGCCTTGTGTCGCGATGGGCTGCAAAGCAGCCCCGGCAGTTTTGAATCAGAGCATAGATCTGGGGCTGCTGGCGCAGCCCATCGCGACACAAGGCCGCTCCTACAGGGATCGCATCAAGGCTGGTTTCTCAGTTTGGTTCCGCCCCCGGGTTCAACACCAGCTGCATGAAGGTCAAATCCAGCCAGCGCCCAAACTTTACCCCCACTTGCGGCATCTGCCCTGTCACCACAAAGCCCAGGCGCTCATGAATGCGCACCGACGCCGCATTGCCACTTTCGATGGCCGCCACCATCACGTGCTTGCCGCATCCCCGCGCCCGTTCGATCAGCGTCGCCAGCAACACCGGCCCTAGCCCCTTGCCGCGCTGGTCACCCCGCACATACACCGAATGCTCCACGGTCAGGCGAAAGCCTTCGAACGGCCGCCAGTCGCCAAACGAGGCATAACCCAGCACACCGGTCTCATCCGCCGCCACCAGGATCGGGTAGCCCTGCTGTGCCCGAGCCTCGAACCAGGCCTGGCGGTTGCCCAGGTCGACAGGCGTTTCGTTCCAGATCGCCGTGGTGTTGCGCACGGCGTCGTTGTAGATGTCGAGGATGCCCGGCACGTCGGCGGGTAGGGCGTCGCGGATTTCGTAACTCATGACAGCGTCTCGCAAGGTCGTTGTTTGCAGATTAAATGGTTACCAGACCGCGCACACCTTCGGCCTGCATGTTTTCGCCGCGGCCGCGCTGGACGATTTCGCCACGGGCCATGACCAGGTACTGGTCGGCCAGCGCTTCGGCAAAGTCGTAGAACTGCTCAACCAACAGGATGGCCATGTCGCCGCGTTCGGCCAGGCGGCGGATGACGGCACCGATTTCCTTGATGACCGAGGGCTGAATGCCTTCGGTCGGCTCATCGAGGATCAGCAGGCGCGGGCGGCTGGCCAGGGCGCGGCCGATGGCCAGTTGTTGTTGCTGGCCGCCGGAAAGGTCGCCGCCGCGGCGTTGCTTCATCTGCTCCAGTACCGGGAACAGTTCGTAGATGAACGCTGGGGCTTCGCGGGCCTCGCGGGCAGGGAAGCGTGACAGGCCCATCAGCAGGTTTTCCTCAACGGTCAGGCGCGGGAAGATCTCGCGGCCCTGGGGCACGTAGGCGATGCCAGCGTGCACCCGTTGCTGGGGCTTGAGTGTGGTGATCGGCTTGCCTTCCCATTCGATGCTGCCGTCGCGGGCCGGCACCAGGCCCATCAGGCAGCGCAGCAGGGTGGTCTTGCCCACGCCGTTGCGGCCCAGCAGGCAGGTGACTTCGCCGACTTTGGCTTCGAAGGACAGGCCGCGCAGGATGTGGCTGCCGCCGTAGTATTGGTGCAGGGTGTCGATTTTCAGCATGTTGGTGTTCCTGAAAGAGGTGCTGTGCCTGTGCTGGCCCCATCGCCGGCAAGCCAGCTCCCACAGGTAAAGTACAAACTTCAAGGTCTATGGGGACTCTGTGGGAGCTGGCTTGCCGGCGATAGGGCCGGCACAGGTTTAAAGATCTAACGGCCCAGATAAACCTCGACCACCCGCTCATCCGCCTGCACCTGCTCCAGCGACCCTTCCGCCAGCACGCTGCCCTGGTGCAGCACGGTCACATGGTCGGCAATACTGCCGACAAAGCCCATGTCATGCTCCACCACCATCAGCGAATGCGTGCCGGCCAAGCCCTTGAACAGCTCGGCGGTAAACTCGGTCTCGGCATCGGTCATGCCCGCCACCGGTTCATCCAGCAGCAGCAATTGCGGCTCCTGCACCAGCAGCATGCCGATCTCCAGAAACTGCTTCTGACCGTGCGACAGCAGCCCGGCCGGGCGCTGGGCCAGGGGTAGCAGGCGCAAGGTGGTCAGCACTTGCTCGATGCGCTGGCGCTGCTCACCGCCCAGCCGCGCTGCCAGGCTGGCCCACACCGACTTGTCGGCCTTCAGTGCCAGCTCCAGGTTCTCGAACACCGTCAGGGCCTCGAACACCGTGGGCTTCTGGAACTTGCGGCCGATGCCGGTCTGGGCGATCTGGTATTCGCTCATGCGGGTCAGGTCGAGGGTGTCGCCGAAATAAGCCGTGCCGCTGTCGGGCCGGGTCTTGCCGGTGATTACGTCCATCAGGGTGGTCTTGCCGGCGCCGTTGGGGCCGATGATGCAGCGCAACTCGCCTACGCCGATGTACAGGTTCAGCGCGTTCAGCGCCTTGAAACCATCGAAACTGACACTGATGTCTTCCAGGCTCAGCACCGTGCCGTGGCGGGTGTCCAGGCCAGCCTTGCGGCTGTGGCCCAGGCCGATGGCATCGCGGCCGGCGCCGAGTTGGTCGAACACCGGCTCAAGCATGAATTCCGGGTGGACCGGGGGCACGCCTCTCATGGCTGGCTCCTTTTCTTCAACAGGCCGACCACGCCCTTGGGCAGGTACAGGGTCACGAGGATGAACAGCGCGCCGAGGAAGAACAGCCAGAATTCCGGGAAGGCCACGGTGAACCAGCTTTTCATGCCATTGACCAGGCCGGCACCGAGCAGCGGGCCGATCAGTGTGCCTCGCCCGCCCAGGGCTACCCACACGGCGGCTTCGATGGAATTGGTCGGCGACATCTCGCTGGGGTTGATGATGCCCACCTGAGGCACGTACAGCGCCCCGGCCAGGCCGCACAACACAGCGCTCAGCACCCACACCAGCAGCTTGAAGCCGCGTGGGTCGTAACCGCAGAACATCAAGCGGTTCTCGGCGTCGCGCACCGCCGTCAACAGCCGGCCGAACTTGCTGCGGGTCAGGCGCCAGCACAGGTACAGGCTGGCCAGCAGCAGGCCGACGGTGAGCAGGAACAACACCGCCCGGGTGCCTTGCGCGGTAATGTCGAAGCCAAGGATGGTGCGGAAGTTGGTGAAGCCGTTGTTGCCGCCAAAGCCGGTTTCGTTGCGGAAGAACAGCAGCATGCCGGCGAAGGTCAGGGCCTGGGTCATGATCGAGAAGTACACGCCCTTGATCCGCGAACGGAAGGCGAACCAGCCGAATACCAGCGCCAGCAGCCCGGGCGCCAGCACCACCAGGCACAAGGCCCAGGCAAAATGCTGGGTACCGGCCCAGTACCACGGCAGCTCGGTCCACGACAGGAAGGTCATGAACCCCGGCAGGCCGTCACCGGCCGCCTGGCGCATCAGGTACATGCCCATGGCGTAGCCGCCCAGGGCGAAGAACAGCCCGTGGCCCAGCGACAGCAACCCGGCATAGCCCCAGACCAGGTCCAGGGCCAGGGCAACAATGGCGTAGCAAAGAATCTTGCCAACCAGGGTCAGGGTGTAGGCCGACACCTGCAGGGCATGGTCCGCCGGCAGCAGCGACAGCAGCGGCAGGGCCACCAGCAGCAGGACGACGACAGCGCCGATGGTCAGCGTCAGGCGTGGTCCGGCCTTTTGCGTAGCAGTGACAAGCAGTGGCTGGTTCATCAGTCGATTACCCGTCCCTTGAGGGCGAACAGGCCTTGCGGGCGCTTCTGGATGAACAGAATGATTAACGCAAGGATGAGGATCTTGCCGAGCACGGCGCCGATCTGCGGCTCCAGCAGCTTGTTGGCGATGCCTAGGCCGAATGCCGCCCAAAGGCTGCCGGCCAGCTGGCCGACACCGCCGAGCACCACCACCAGGAACGAGTCGATGATGTAGCTCTGGCCCAGGTCCGGGCCGACGTTGCCGACCTGGCTCAGGGCCACGCCCCCCAGCCCGGCGATGCCCGAGCCGAGGCCGAAGGCGAGCATGTCGACGCGCCCGGTGGAGACCCCGCAACAGGCAGCCATGTTGCGGTTCTGGGTGACCGCACGCACGTTCAGGCCCAGCCGCGTGCGGTTGAGCAGCAGCCAGGTGAGCAGCACCACGGCCAGGGCAAAGCCGATGATCACCAGGCGGTTGTACGGCAGCACCAGGTTGGGCAGCAGTTGGATGCCACCCGACAGCCACGCCGGGTTGCTGACCTCGACGTTCTGCGCGCCGAACAGCAGGCGGATGGCCTGGATCAGGATCAAGCTGATGCCCCAGGTGGCCAGCAGGGTTTCCAGCGGCCGGCCGTACAGGTGACGAATGACCGTGCGCTCCAGCGCCATGCCGACCCCGGCACTGACAACGAAGGCTACCGGCAAGGCGATCAGCGGGTAGAACTCGATAGCGCCGGGCGCGTATCGCTGCAGCATTACCTGGACCATGTAGGTGCTGTAGGCGCCGAGCATCAGCATCTCGCCATGGGCCATGTTGATCACCCCGAGCAGGCCGAAGGTGATCGCCAGGCCGAGCGCCGCCAGCAGCAGGATCGAACCCAGCGACAGGCCGCTGAAGGCCTGGCCGAGCAGCTCGCCGACCAGCAGCTTGCGCTGCACCTGGGCCAGGCTGGTTTCGGCGGCGGTGCGCACGCCGGCATCGGTTTCAGCGTCGGGTTGTAGCAGGGCTTCGAGACGCGTGCGGGCCAGTGGGTCACCGGTTTCGCCCAGCAGGCGCACGGCGGCCAGGCGAACGGCCGGCTCGCTGGCGCCCAGTTGCAGGTTGGCCAGGGCCAGGCCGAGGGCGGCGTGTACGGCGGGGTCCACTTCGATAGCGAAGCGCCGGTCGAGGAAGGCCATTTGCGCCGGTTGTGCGCTTTTTTGCAGTTGCTGGGCCGCGGCCAGGCGGGTGTCACTGTTGTCGCTGAGCAACTGGTGGCTGGCCAGGGCGTTGTCGATCAGGCCGCGCAGGCGGTTGTTCAGGCGCAGCTTGCGCGTGTCGTCAGCGGCGAGGCGGCCCTGGCGCAGGTTGTCCAGCAGCGGCAGGCGTGCGGCATCCGGTTGCGCCGCCCAGCCTTCGAGCAGGCGGGCCTGTTCGGCGGGTTTGGCGCTGAGGAAGAATTCGCCCTCGTTGGCCTGGGTGGCCAGGGGTAGTAGCAGGAGCAGGGTGAGCAGCAGTCTGAACATGCGGGCAATCCTGGAAATCGGGGGTGGCTTCATCGCCGGCAAGCCAGCTCCTACAAGTACTGCACAGGCCTCAAGGGCAGTGATTACCTGTGGGAGCTGGCTTGCCGGCGATTGGGCTGCAAAGCAGCCCCAATGCACTCAGTTACCTTTCACGGCGTAATCAGGCCGCTTGTCATTCCCCGGAATGAACGGGCTCCAAGGCTGCGCCCGCAGCGGTTGCTCGGTTTCCCACACCACACTGAACTGCCCGTCATCCTGGATCTCGCCGATCATTACCGGCTTATGCAGGTGATGGTTGGTCTTGTCCATGGTCAGGGTAAAGCCCGATGGCGCCTTGAAGCTCTGCCCGGCCAGCGCCTCACGCACCTTGTCGACGTCGGTGGACTTGGCTTTTTCCACCGCCTGCGCCCACATGTGGATGCCCACGTAGGTGGCCTCCATCGGGTCGTTGGTCACCGCCTTGTCGGCGCCCGGCAGGCCCTTGGCCTTGGCGTAGGCCTTCCAGTCGGCAACGAACTGCTGGTTGACCGGGTTATCCACCGACTCGAAGTAGTTCCACGCCGCCAGGTGCCCCACCAGCGGCTTGGTGTCGATACCGCGCAGCTCTTCTTCACCCACCGAGAACGCCACCACCGGCACGTCGGTGGCCTTCAGGCCCTGGTTGGCCAGTTCCTTGTAGAACGGCACGTTGGAGTCGCCATTGACTGTGGAAATGACCGCCGTCTTGCCGCCCGCGGAGAACTTCTTGATGTTGGCGACGATGGTCTGGTAATCGGCATGGCCGAACGGCGTATAGACTTCTTCGATGTCCTTGTCGGCCACGCCCTTGCTGTGCAGGAACGCACGCAGGATCTTGTTGGTGGTGCGCGGGTAGACGTAGTCGGTGCCCAGCAGGAAGAAACGCTTGGCGCTGCCGCCGTCTTCGCTCATCAGGTATTCCACGGCCGGGATGGCCTGCTGATTGGGCGCGGCGCCGGTGTAGAACACGTTCGGCGACATCTCTTCACCCTCGTACTGCACCGGGTAGAACAGCAGGCCGTTGAGCTCTTCGAATACCGGCAGCACCGACTTGCGCGACACCGAGGTCCAGCAGCCAAACACCACTGCGACCTTGTCCTGGGTCAGCAGCTGGCGGCTCTTTTCAGCGAACAGTGGCCAGTTGGAGGCCGGGTCGACTACCACCGGTTCGAGCATCTTGCCGTTCACCCCGCCCTTGGCGTTGATCTGCTCGATGGTCATCAGCGCCATGTCCTTGAGCGAGGTTTCGGAAATCGCCATGGTCCCCGACAGCGAATGCAGGATGCCGATCTTGATGGTCTCGGCCGCCTGGATGCTCCAGCTCAGGCCCATTGCGGCAATCGATGCGCTGAGGGTAAAGGCCTTGATCAGGCTGCGTCGCTTCATGTGCTCTCTCCGCTGGGTTTTTATGTGTTGGGCAAGCGGGGAGGGGTGTTGCAAGGGGTGTGCCTAGTGGCGGAAGGGGCGGAATAGAGGGGTTGTGCGAGGTGTTGGGGCGTTCGCGCGGGCCAGGTTGGTGCCTGCGGGATTTGTGTGCACAGTATTGAGGCCGCGTTGCGGCCCATCGCGACGCAAGGCCGCTCCTACAGGAGATCGCGTTCCCCTGTAGGAGCGGCCTTGTGTCGCGAAAGGGCTGCAAAGCAGCCCCAGCAGAGTTAGCCGTTACGCACAGCTGTGCGTGGATGGCGCCTGCTACGCACGAACTGGTAAGTCACCGCCAGCAACAGGAACCAGATCGGCGTCACCACCAACGCCGAGCGGGTATCCGCCTCCAGGCTCAGCAACACCAGGATGAAAGCAAAGAACACCAAACACACGTAGCACATGAAGCGCCCGCCCGGCATCTTGTACTTCGACGCCTGGTGCAGCGCCGCGCGGTGTTTGCGGTACTTCAGGTACGACAGCAGGATCAGCGTCCAGACGAACATGAACAGCACCGCCGAAACGGTGGTGACCAGGGTGAACGCCTCGACCACGTTCGGCACCAGGTAGATCAGCACCGCACCCAGCAGCAGGCAGGTGCAGGAGAAGTACAGGCCGTTGGCCGGCACCGAGCGGCTCGACAGCTTCTCGAACGCCTTGGGCGCGTCACCTTCCTGCGACAGGCCGTAGAGCATGCGGCTGGTGGAGAACACGCCGCTGTTGGCCGACGAGGCCGCCGAGGTCAGCACCACGAAGTTGATGATGCTCGCCGCTGCCGGCAGGCCGGCCAGCACGAACAGTTCCACGAACGGGCTCTTGCCCGGTACCACGTCGCGCCATGGGGTAACCGCCATGATCGCGATCAGCGCCAATACGTAGAACACGATGATGCGGATCGGGATCGAGTTGATCGCCCGTGGCAGGGTGCGCTCCGGGTTTTTCGCTTCGGCGGCGGTGGTGCCCACCAACTCGATGCCGACGAAGGCGAATACGGCGATCTGGAAGCCGGCGAAGAAGCCCATCAAGCCGTTGGGGAACATGCCGCCGTCATTCCACAGGTTGGCCAGTTGCGCAGTGCGCCCGCTGGGCGAGGTGAAACCGGTGATGACCATATACAGGCCGGTGGCGACCAGGCCGAGGATGGCGACGATCTTGACCAGGGCGAACCAGAATTCCATCTCGCCGAACATTTTCACCGTAACCAGATTCAGCGACAGCAACAGGCCTACGCAGGTCAGCGCCGGTATCCACTGCGGCAGGTCCGGGAACCAGAACTGTGTGTAGGCGGCGATGGCGACCACGTCGGCGATGCCGGTGACCACCCAGCAAAACCAGTAGGTCCAGCCGGTGAAGTAGCCGGCCCAGGGGCCGAGCAGGTCGGCGGAGAAGTCGATGAATGACTTGTAGTTGAGGTTCGACAGCAGCAGTTCGCCCATGGCACGCATGACGAAGAACAGCATGAAGCCGATGATCATGTAGACGAAAATGATCGAGGGGCCGGCCAGGCTGATGGTCTTGCCCGAGCCCATGAACAGGCCGGTGCCGATCGCACCGCCGATGGCGATCAGCTGGATGTGGCGGTTGGTCAGGTTGCGTTGCAGATGCGGTTCATCTGCTGTGGTGGGTGAGGTTTGCGTCATAGGCTGCATTCCCTTGTAGAGGTCAGTCTTCTTGTCAGAGGTAGCCGGATAGGCTAACACGCGCGTTCCAGTTCGGGGCGCGACAGATCGACTCTACATTTGGGTAGCAGTGTTTGCCTGTGCCGGCCTCTTCGCGGGTTCGCCCGCGAAGAGGCCGGTACAGGCAAACACTCAGGCGTTGGCCAGCACCCGACGGCGCCTCACCACCAAACTATCCACCACCCACATCACCACCATCGACACCCCCACCAGCGGGAACATCACCCCCAACACCAGCATCACCCCCACCGCCGTCTTCCAGCGCGGCAGGTCGTGGCGCAGCGACGGCACGCCCAGGCCACCCTCGGGCCGGCGCTTCCACCACATCACCAGCCCGCTCACCGAGCCCAGCAGAATCATCAGGCACACCAGCAGGATGATGATCTGGTTGAACGCGCCGAACATCTTGCCTTCATGCAGCATCACCCCCAGTTCGGTGGCGCGGGCGACCGGGCTGTAGTCCTGCCAGCGCACGTCGGCCAGCACCTTGCCGGTGTACTGGTCGACATGCAGGGTGGCGTCGTTGCGCGGGTCGTCGGCGAACACGGCAATGGTGAACACGCCGTCTGCGGTGGTGGGCAGGGTAATGCTGTAGCCCGGCTCAACCTGGCGCGAGGTGGCGATGTCCTCGACCTGCTGCAGGCTCACCTGCGGCGCTGCAGGCGCGGCCGACATCATGTGGTGCCCGGCATGTTCGGCGTGTGCGCCGGACTGCGGCATCGGCGTGTTCTCCAGGGCCCAGGGCACGGTCTGGCGGTGTGCGCTGTTCAGCTCGCCCGCCTGCTGGTCCGACTTGGGCACGTCGTTCCACATGGCCGCTGGGAAGCGGTTCCACAAATCGGCGTACTGCTTGCCCCACAGGCCGGTCCAGGTCATGCCGCTGACCAGCATCAGTAACAGCAAGGCCGAACCCCAGAAGCCGGTTACCGCGTGCAGGTCGCGCCACAGCAGCCGGCCGCGCGCCGACAGCCGTGGCCACAACACACCCGCGCCATTGCGCCCGCGTGGCCACCACAGGTACAGGCCCGACACCACCAGCACGATGCCCCAGCCTGCAGCCAGCTCCACCAGGCGGTCGCCTACCGTACCGACCATCAGCTCGCCATGCAGGGCGCGGGCAATGGCCTGCAGGTTCTGCTTGCCGTCCTGCTCGCCAAGCACCTTGCCGCTGTACGGGTCGACGAATACATTCAGTTCACGGCCGCCGTCATGCACCACGAACTGCGCACTGCGCTCGGCGTTCAGCGGCGGCAGGTACTGGCCGACGTGGCCTTTGGGGTAGGCCTGCCTTACTTCTGCCAGCAACGCATCCGCGCCCTGTCGGTGGTGGCCGGTTTCGACCACCATCAGGTCGCGGTACAGCAGCGGGTCGAGCTGCGGCTTGAACAGGTAGATGATCCCGGTGATTGCCAGCAGGATCATGAACGGGGCCACGAACAGCCCCGCATAGAAGTGCCAACGCCAGGCCAGGTTATAGAAATTGATGCGTGTTCCTCTCATGGGAACCTCCTGTTTGACCAGCGGATGGGCGCCACCGAAGTGGCGCCTTTGGTTATTGTCAGAAGCTGAAATCGACCTTGGTCCAGAAGGTCCTGCCCGGCTCATTGACCGGCTGTGGATCGGTTGCCGGGTAGCCGAACCCGGCATTCCCGGCCAGGTTCAAATGCTCGGCGTAGGTCTTGTCGAACAGGTTGTCGACCCCTGCGCTGAGCTTGAGGTTGTTGTTCACCTTGTAGGCGCCATTGAGCGAGAACACGCCAAAGCCGGCGCTCTTGTCGTAGTCCTTGCCGACCACGTTGCCCTGGTTTTCGGCGATGCGGTTCTGCGGCGCCACCAGCCGCCACAGGGCACCGACGCTCCACACGTCGCGGCTGTAGGTCAGGCCCAGGCGGCTTTCCAGCGGAGGCATCTGCGGCAGCGCCTTGCCGTCACTGCTGTTCTTGCCCCAGGCGTAGGCCAGCGTGGCGTCGGCCTTCCAGTTTTGCGTCAGCTGGTAGGCTGCGCCCAGTTCGCCACCCATGATGCGGGCGTCGATGTTCTGCGCCTGCGAGGTGCTCATGCCCATCATGCCGGTGCGGTAGTCGAACAGGATGTAGTCGCGGATCTGCCCGACATAGCCCGAAGCCCAGGCTTCCAGGCGCTCGGTGCGGTACTGGATGCCGAAGTCGAGCTGGGTGGTCTTCTCTGGCTTGATGCCGTCGAAGGCATTGGCCGCACCGGGTGGCGCCAGCTTGGGCGAGAACAGCTCCCAGTAGTCGGGGAAGCGCTGGGCATGGCCAAGGCCGATGTAGGTGGTGGCCGGGATGGCTGCCAGGTCGTGCTCGTAACGGACGAAGCCGCTGGGCAGGGTGTCAGCGCGGGTGTCGCCTTCGGTGGCGCTGCCCTGGCGGAAGTCACGGGCCGAGGCGCGGTCCAGGCGGGCGCCGCTGATCAGCCGGTCTTCACCGCTGACGTACCAGGTCAGTTCGCTGAAGGCGCCGTAGTTGTGGAAGTCGGCGTCCTTGGTCCAGGCTTGGCCTTTGTGCGCGTCCACGCCCATGCCGCCGCGCTGGCGATGTTCGTTGGTTTGCGCGTCGATGCCGCTGACCAGCTGCACGTCGGCCCAGCGCCAGGTGGCCTTGATGCGTGCGCCCATCGTGCGGCGGTCGACGTTGCTGACCATCGGCATGCCCATCATGCCGCTGCCTGACGGCGTGCGCAGGCTGTAGTTGTCCATCACGTGGTCGGCGTAGTTGTAGTAAACCTGCGCCTCGACCTTGTCCAGCACCTCGCCGAGGTTGGACTTTTCAAAGCGCAGGCCCAGGCTTTCGCGCTTGAACTGCGAGCCGTCCATGCCACGCCCGGCATAGCGGGCCTCGCCATCGCCCTTGCCTGCGGTCAGCTCCAGCAGGGTGTCCTGGTCGGGCGTCCAGCCCAGGGCGACATCGCCGTTCCACTTGTCCCAACGGGACGGCACGGTGTCGTTGTTACCGTCGTGGTAGTCGTCCGAGCGCGACTGGTTGCCGACAAAGCGCGCATAGGCCTGGCTGTTGCCGGCAGCGGCGTCCAGCACCTTGTCGAAGCGGCCGTTGGAACCGGCCAGCAGGCTGGCGTTGACCCGGCTGCCGAGGCTGCCGAACTTTTCCGGTTCGCGCTCGAAGAGGATGGTGCCTGCCGAGCCGCCCGGGCCCCAGATCACGCTTTGCGGGCCTTTGATCACGGTCAGGCGGTCGTAGGTTTCCGGCGAGATGTACGAGGTCGGGGCGTCCATGCGGTTGGGGCAGGCGCCGAGCATCAGGCCGCCGTTGGTGAGGATGTTCAGGCGCGAGCCGAACATGCCGCGCAGGACCGGGTCACCGTTGGTGCCACCGGCGCGGATCGCCGAAAAACCGGGGATGGTCTTCAGGTAGTCGGCGCCGTCGCTGGCCGGTACGGGCTGGCGCGGGTCTTTCGGGTTGGTGACCACGGTCAGTGGCGAGCTCGGCGCCACGGCGGTGATCACCGTCGGGCTCAGCTCGGGTGCGTCGTGCGCATGGCCTTCATGGCCAGGGTCGGCGGCCAGCGCCACGGGCGCGAGCAGCGAGCCGCACACGGCGGCGATGGTCCCACGCAGGGACAGGGCAAAAACAGGGGTGCAGCCGGACATAGTGATTCCAGTCGATCAGTCATGAGTCAGCCCGAAGCCTCCTGGCTTCGTGCGCAAAATGTGCGTTCAGACGTTGATCGAGCAAGGCGGGGCGCGGCTGCGCGCACCGGGGAATACCGCCTGCCGGGCATGGCCCTGGTGCGTTGGCGCAAACAGGTAGCTGGTGGGGACGTCGCTGCCGGCGCTGAGCGGGCTGAGGGCCTGGGGCAGGGCCGGGCAGTTGAACAACAGGCTGCAATAACCGCACTTTTCCCACATTACGTGCAGTTGGCCATCGCCGCCGTGGCCGTGATGGCTGTCGCTGGCATGCTGATGGGCAGCCGCCATCGGCATGTCCATCGGCATGCTCATGCCGGCGTGGTGGTCCATCGGCATCGACTGGGAAACCAGTGGGCCGATGAAGATCATCCACATGGCGAACAGGCTCAGCCATCCGCCACCGGCGCGCCTGCGGTCAGGGCGGGTGGTACGGCGGCGGCTGGTGCGCGGCAGGCTCATGGCCAGTGCCTGTCAGCGGGTGTCAGTGCGCGTGTTCGTGGGCTTGCGACGGGGCCGCTGGCGCCTGCTTCTGCACGGCCACGTCGACAGTGATGTCGCCGGCCTTTTCGAAGTGCAGGGTCAGCGGGAAGCGCTTGCCGTCGACGAGCAGGCTGCGGTCCTTGGGCTGCATCAACATCACGTGGTAGGCGCTGGGGGCGAAGGTCAGGTCCTTGCCGGCGGGCACCACCACGCTGGGCACCTGCTGCATTTTCATGGCGCCGCTGGCGCTCATGGCATGTTCGTGCAGCTGTGCATCATCGGTGATGGGGCTGTCGACGCTGAGCAAGCGGTCATCGGCCTGGCCATTGTTGTGCACCACGAAATACGCCGCTACGTTCGGCGCGTTGGGTGGCAGTTGCAGCGACCAGGGGTGGGCAATGTGCAGGTCACCCACGCTGTATTCGTGGGCATTGGCAAAGGCGCCGGGCAGCAGCAGGGCGGCCATGACGAGGGCATGCTTGAGCATGGTGAATCTCCGTTCTGTTCAGGTTCAGGCAGACAGCTTGAAACACTCAGGCCAGCGGAGAGGCACGGGGGTTTAACGCAGGCCAGAGCTGGCGCGGCGTGGGTTGGTAGTCGGCAGGTGGCGGCAACAGCCCGGCGAGCAGTGTCGGCGGGTTGTGCAACTGTGGCGGGTAGACGGGCAGGGCCAGCAGCGGCGCGGCGCCCGAGCAGCACCAGCAGTTCATCATGCCGGCGCTGGCGTCGCTTTGCGGGCCGAGGTCGATCTTGGCCAGGGCCTGCACATCGACCTTGGCCTTGTTGGCCATGCTGGAACAGAAAGCCCCCCACAGCAGCTGTTCGGCCGGGCCTTTGGGCGCAGCAGAAGACAGCGGCATGGCCAGCAGGTTGAACAGCACTGCAAGGCAGGCTATCCAGGCAATGTGCCGACGTGGGGGCATGGAGAGATCCGGTCAGGAATCGTGGTGGGTATTGTAAGGCGGAGTATAGGTAAAAATGGCGGGGTGCGGTGAAGTGACGCAGGTGGCCAGAGTTTGGGGGCGGCTGCGCAGCCCATCGCGACACAAGGCCGCTCCTACAGGGGATCGCATCATGGCCAGCATGCGCGGTCCTTGTAGGAGCGGCCTTGTGTCGCGATAGGGGCGCAAAGCGCCCCCGGTGCTATCAAACCTTGCCACGCCCCATCAGGCCACGCACGGTCTCCTGCAGGTCAGCCGGCAACACCACCACCTTGGCATTGTTGCTACCGGCCAGGTTCTCCATCGCGCCTATATACCGCTCACCCAGCAGGTACATGGCCGGCACGGTCTCGTTGCCCACCGCTTCCTTCACCAGCGAAATCGCCCGCGCCGAAGCCTCGGCCAGGCTGATCTGCGCTTCGGCATCCAGCCTGGCCGCCTGCAGGCGCGCCTCTGCCTCCAGGATCGCCGCCTGCTTGGCGCCTTCGGCACGGGTCACGTCGGCCTTGCGCTCACGCTCGGCTGCGGCCTGGCGCTCCATGGCCAGTTGCATGTTCTCCGAGGGCTTGATGTCCTGGATTTCCACCGAGCGTACGGTCACGCCCCAGTCTTCGGTCTGTTCGGACATCGCATCGCGCAGGCGCGCCTTGATCTGCTCGCGGCTGGACAGCGCTTCGTCGAGGTCCATGGCACCGACGATGGCGCGCAGCGAAGTCATGGTCAGGCTGGTGACGGCGAAAGAGAAGTTCTGCACGCCATACGAGGCCTTCTGCGGGTCGACCACCTTGGCGAAGCACAGGGCGTTGGCGACGATGACCGCGTTGTCCTTGGTGATGATTTCCTGCTCTTGCACATCGAGGATGATGTCCTTGGTCGGCAGGCGATAGGCGACCACGTCCACGTAAGGAATGACGATGTTCAAACCGGGCTTGAGCGTGGTGTTGTAACGGCCCAGGCGCTCCACGATCCATTCTTCGCCCTGGGGCACGATACGTACCCCCTTGAACACAGTGATCAGGACGAACAGGGCGATGGCGCCGACGATGATGAGGCTGGTCATGATACTAAATTCCTTTTAGTGCGGATTCAGGCCCGGACGACGCGGGCGGTGTTCCCTTCGATGGCGGTGAGGCGCACCCGCTCGCCGGCCGGGATTTCGCTATCGGCGACGCAGGTCCATTCTTCGTTGCCGAGGATCGGCTTCTGGAAACGCACACGGCCTTTCTGGAACTCCGAAACGCCCGCGGTCAGCAAGCCCACTTCGCCGATCACGCTGTCGGCAGTCCAGCGCACATCCGGCTGCTTGCGCCGGAACAGCTTGAACCATAGCGCGGTGGTTGCCGACGACAGCAGCACCCACAACAGCACCTGCATGTCCAGCTGCAGGCTGGGGGCCGCCAGCGAAATGAGCGAGACCAGCACGGCACCGATGCCGAACCAGAGGATGAAGAACGTCGGCAGGACCAGTTCGAGCAGGATCAGCGCGATGCCGAACACCAGCCAGATCCACCATTGCATTTCCATATGGGTTGCGCCTTCCAAGGGGAGGACCTGAGTTTATGTCAGCGGAGCGGCACGGGGCCACTTGCCGGGTTGAAAGAAAAAACCGAAAGGGCTGTAGGGGGACTGCCTGACACATTTTCTGAAGGCTGGCGCGGTCTCCTGTAGGAGCGGCCTTGTGTCGCGATAGGGCTGCGCAGCAGCCCCGGCAATTTGTGCATCTGTGCTGAAGTCCTGGGGCTGCTGCGCAGCCCTATCGCGACACAAGGCCGCTCCTACAGGGATCTGCGGCGTGCTCTCGATATGTGTTATTGCAGGTCAAGCGCTGTTGCCAGATCAGACTGCGATTCGAAAACCCGGTCTACTTGCGGCAACACCGGCCGTTTCAGGATCAACACCGGCAGCCCCAACTCCCGCGCCACCTCCAGCTTCGGCTCGGTCGCCACGCTACCGCTGTTCTTGCTGATCAGCACATCGATCTTGCGCCGCTGGAACAACGCCCGTTCATCCTCGATATGGAACGGGCCACGCGCACCCATCACTTCGCAGCGCGCATTGCCAGGGCAGGCTTCCAGCGCCCGCAAGGTCCAGAACTGCTCCGCTGGAATCTCATCCAGATGTTGCAATGGCTCCCGCCCCAATGTGAACAGCGGCCTGCGGAACGGCTTGAGTGCTTCGATCAACCCTGCCCAGTCTTCTACTTCGCGCCAGTCGTCCCCCGCCTGCGCCTGCCACGCCGGGCGACGCAAGGCCCAGCACGGGATACCCGCCATGCGGGCAGCGCTGGCGGCATTGCGGCTGATCTGCGCGGCATAGGGGTGTGTGGCATCGAGCAGCAGGCTTATGCCCGCCTCGCGCAGGTAGCTGGCCAGGCCCTCGGCGCCGCCAAAGCCGCCGACCCGCACCTGGCATTGCAGGTCTTGCGGCACGCGGCCGATACCGGCCAGGCTGTAGACATGTTGCGGGCCAAGGCGGCGGGCGATGGCCAGGGCTTCGGTGACGCCACCCAACAGCAGGATACGGGCCGTCATTGCACACCTGCCTTGCCGACGATGCCGCCCTGGCGGTCGATGGCGAACACTTCCACTTGTACGTGCGCCGGCACCACGCTGCGGGCAAAGGCCAGGGCGTGAGCACACACCGCATCACCCAGGGCGATGCCGGCGGCATGCGCCAGTGCGAGCGCCTGCTGGCTGGTGTTGGCGCCAATGATCGCGGCTTGCAGGGCCGCGTCAGCGCCGATGTCCGCTGCCCAGCCGGCCAGTTGCGGCAAGTCGATGCTGGAGTGGCGGCTGTGCAGGTCCATGTGCCCGGCGGCCAGTTTGCTGATCTTGCCGAACCCCCCGCACAGGGTCAGGCGTGGCACCGGTACCTTGCGCAAGTGCTTGAGCACCGCACCGACGAAATCGCCCATTTCGATCAGGGCGATTTCCGGCAGGCCGTAGACCCTGCGCATGGTGTCTTCACTGGCGTTGCCGGTGCAGGCGGCAATATGCGTGTAGCCATTGGTATGGGCCACGTCGATGCCCTGGTGGATCGAGGCGATGTAGGCCGCGCAGGAGAACGGCCGCACGATACCGCTGGTGCCGAGGATCGACAGCCCGCCGAGGATGCCCAGGCGCGGATTCATGGTCTTCAGTGCCAGCTGCTCGCCGCCCTGCACATTGACCGTGACCTCAAAGCCGCCGGCGTAGCCGCACTCGTCGGCCAGGCCCTGCAGGTGCTCGCTGATCATCCGCCTTGGTACCGGGTTGATGGCCGGTTCACCCACGGCCAGCACCAGACCTGGGCGGGTAACGGTGCCGACACCCTGACCGGCGACGAAACGGGTACCGGGCTCGCCCTGCAGGCGTACCTGGCTGTAGAGCAGGGCGCCGTGGGTCACGTCCGGGTCGTCGCCTGCATCCTTGAGGGTTCCGGCTTCGGCGCACTCGCCCACCAGGCGACAGAACTCCAGGCGCATCTGCACCACCTTGCCCTTGGGCAGGGTGATATCCACCGCATCGTCACGCTGCCCGGTGAGCAGCAGCTTGGCCGCTGCCAGGCTGGTGGCGGTGGCGCAGCTGCCGGTGGTCAGGCCGCTGCGCAGGGGCGCGGGCTGTTCGCGGGTTTCTTCACGCATCGGTGGGCTTTACCACTTCGAGCAGGGTGATCGGCAGTGCCTGGCGCCAGGTGTCGAATGCGCCCAAGGGCTGGGCGTGGGCGATATGGATGCGGGTCAGTTCGCCGCCGTGTTGCTCGCGAAAATGTGCCAGGGCCAGTTCGCTTTGCAGGGTCACGGCGTTGGCCACCAGCCGCCCACCGGGGCGAAGGCTGGCCCAGCAGCGGTCAAGCACGCCTTCGCGGGTAACGCCGCCGCCGATGAAGATGGCATCCGGTTGCTCCAGGCCCTCCAGTGCTGCGGGCGCCTTGCCGCAGACCAGCTGCAAGCCAGGTACACCGAGCGCTTCGCGGTTGTGTTGGATAAAACCCTGGCGGCCTTCGTCGGCCTCGATGGCCAGGGCGCGGCAGGCGGGGTGGGCACGCATCCATTCGATGCCGATCGAGCCGCAGCCTGCGCCCACGTCCCACAGCAGTTCGCCGGGCTGCGGCGCCAGGCGCGCCAGGGTAATGGCGCGCACATCGCGCTTGGTCAGCTGGCCGTCGTGGCGCAAGGCGCTGTCGGGCAACCCGGCCAGCCGGTGCAGGCGTGGTGCGTCGGGTGCAGCCAGGCACTCGATGGCGACGAGGTTGAGCGCGGCGATGTCGGCGTGCGGCCAGTCCTGGGCGGTGCCGGCCAGTGCTCGCTCATTTTCGCCGCCGAGGTGCTCGAACACCTGCAGCCGGCTTGGCCCGAAGCCGCGCTCGCGCAGCAGCGCGGCGATGGCCGCCGGGCTGTCGCCATCGTTGCTCAGCACCAGCAGGCGCATGCCGCTGTACAGGTGGGCATTGAGCGTTGCCAGGGGGCGGGCTACCAGCGACACCACCTGCACGTCCTGCAGCGGCCAGCCCAGGCGTGCAGCGGCCAACGCGCAGGAGGAGGGCATCGACAGTACGCGCATTTCGGCGGCGGGCACCTGGCGCGCCAGGCTGGCGCCAACGCCATAGAACATCGGGTCGCCGCTGGCCAGTACGCACACCGGCTCGCCGCGCAGGGCCAGTACCGGGGTTAGCGAGAACGGGCTGGGCCAGGCCAGTTGTTCAGCGGTGATGCAGCGTGGCAGCAAGGCCAGTTGGCGTGGGCTGCCGACGATCTTTGCAGCGCCCAGCAGGGCGCGCCGGGCTTGTTTGCCCAGGCCAGGGAAGCCGTCTTCGCCGATGCCTATTACTGTCAGCCAGGGGGTCATGTATTCCTCTTCACGATTTTGGGGCCGCTTTGCGGCCCATCGCGACGCAAGGCCGCTCCTACATGGGGTGCGGTGTGCCCTGTAGGAGCGGCCTTGTGTCGCGACGGGGTGCGTAGCGCCCCCAAAATTTCAGCCCAAACTCGAATGATGCTCGACCACCGGCTTTTCATGCCGCCGGACAAAGCAGGCATAATACCGCGCCTTCTACACTCAAGCGCATTTTCACAGATTGCCGGACGCCCCTTTGACGCAGGACCATGCCCCCAACGTAACGCCCCGCCCCTCGGCCTGCCCGGGGTTGTGGCGCATCGTCAGTGCCCGTGATGGCGGTATCTGCCGCATCAAGCTGCCGGGTGGCTTGCTGCTGGCCGGGCAGGCCGAGGCAGTGGCCGCGGCAGCGGAGCGCTTCGCTGGCGGCGTGATCGAGGCCACCAACCGTGGCAACCTGCAAATCCGCGGCATCGGCAACAAGCACCAAGCCCTGGTCGAGGCACTGCTCGCGGCCGGCCTGGGCCCGCGCGATGCAGCCGGCGACGATGTGCGCAACCTGATGCTCAGCCCGCTGGCCGGGCATGACCCGTCAATGCTGCTGGACGCTCGGCCGCTGGCCGGGCAGATCCTCGACCTGCTTGAAGGCACCCCGCGCTTCCACCAGTTGTCGGCCAAGTTCGCCGTGCAGCTGGATGCCGGCGAAGGCTTGGCCATGCTTGAACACCCCCACGACCTGTGGCTGTCGGCCTTGCGTCTGGGGCAACACACCTGGCTGGCGTTTGGCCTGGCGAGTTGCCCGCAAGACGGCCAGGTGCTCGGCGCAGTGCCAGTGGCGCAGGGGCTGGCGCTGGTGCGGGCGGTGCTGGAGCGCTTCCTCGACCTGGCAACCCCTGAACAGTCGCGCATGCGCCAGTTGCTTGAGGTATGCCCGGCAAGCGATTTTGTCGATGGCCTTGGCCTGAACATCCGCCGCGATGCTGCCGTGCTCGCCTGGCGCCGTGAAGCACAACACACCCAATGGCTGGGCAAGCTGCCCCAGGCGCATGGCCTGGCCCTTGGCGTGGCCCCACCGCAGGGCCGCCTGACCCCGGCCATGCTGCGCGGCGCCGCACGCATGGCCCGTGAACTGGGTGATGGCAGCCTGCGCCTGAGCCCCTGGCAAAGCCTGGTGCTGCCCAACCTGCAAGCGCTGCATATCGCGCACGCCCAGGCCGAGTTGTCCGCAGTCGGCCTGCTGTGCCACGCCCATGAGCCGCTGGCGCGCATCAGCGCCTGCACCGGCAGCAGCGGCTGCGCCAAGGCGCTGGGCGAGACCAAGGCCGATGCCGTTACCCTGGCCGCATTGTTGGGCCCAGGTGCCCCTGCCAGCGTGCACCTGTCCGGCTGCCCCCGTTCCTGCGCCGTGGCCCATGTGGCCCCGGCCACCCTGCTGGCCCGCTCGCCGGGCCGCTATGACCTGTACCTGCGTGACGCGCGCCAGCCGGGCTTTGGCGCCCTGCGCGGCACCGACCTTACCTTGAATGAAGCAGGCGCCATGCTCGACCTGCCGACGGAGCACCTTGATGATTGACTACATCCGCGATGGTCAGGAGATCTATCGCAATTCCTTCCGGATCATCCGCGAGGAAGCCCGACTCGAGCGGATCCCCGCAGACCTCGAAAAGCTCGCCGTACGGGTGATCCACGCCTGCGGCATGGTCGACGCCATCGATGGCCTGCAGTTCTCCGAAGGCGCCGGCCGGGCCGGGCGCGAGGCGCTGCTGAACGGCGCGCCGATCCTGTGCGATGCGCACATGGTTGCCGAAGGCATTACCCGTGCCCGCCTGCCAGCGAACAACCAGGTCATCTGCACCCTGCGTGACCCGAGCGTGCCGGGCCTGGCCAAGGACGCCGGCAACACCCGTTCCGCCGTCGCCCTGGAACTGTGGCGCTCGCACCTGGAAGGCAGCGTGGTGGTGATCGGCAATGCCCCCACCGCACTGTTCTACCTGCTGGAAATGCTCGATGCCGGTGCTCCAAAGCCGGCATTGATCCTCGGCTTCCCGGTTGGCTTTGTCGGCGCTGCCGAGTCCAAGGCCATGCTCGCCGCCGACAGCCGTGGTGTGCCGTTCGTGATCATGCAGGGCCGACTGGGCGGCAGCGCGATGGCCGCCGCCGCGGTCAACGCCTTGGCCACGGAGGTGGAATGATGGCGCCGCGTGGACGACTGTTGGGCCTGGGCGTGGGCCCGGGCGACCCTGAACTGATCACCCTCAAGGCCCTGCGCCTGCTGCGCGAAGCGCCGGTGGTGGGCTACTTCGTGGCCAAGGGCAAGCGTGGCAATGCCTTCGGCATCATCGAGGCGCACCTGCAGCCCGAGCAGACCTTGCTGCCGTTGGTCTACCCGGTTACCACCGAAGCCCTGCCGGCGCCGCTGTCCTATGAACAGGTGATCAGCGACTTCTATGACGAAGCCAGCGTGCAGGTGGCCGAGCACCTGGAAGCCGGCCGTGATGTGGCGGTGATCTGCGAAGGCGACCCGTTCTTCTACGGCTCCTACATGTACTTGCATGACCGCTTGGCGCAGCGCTTTGAGGCAGAAGTGATCCCTGGTGTCTGTTCGATGCTCGGTGGTGCTTCGGTGTTGGGCGCGCCGCTGGTGTACCGCAACCAGAGCCTGTCGGTGCTGTCGGGCGTGTTGCCGGCCGCAGAGCTCAAGCGCCGCCTGGCCGACGCCGATGCGGCGGTGATCATGAAGCTTGGGCGCAACTTCCCCAAGGTGCGCGACGTGCTGGCCGAACTGGGCCTGGACGGGCGTGCGCTGTATGTCGAGCGGGCGACCATGGCCAACCAGAAGATCGTGCCGCTGGACCAGGTTGACCCACAGTCGTCGCCGTACTTCTCGCTGATCATCGTGCCGGGGGAAAAATGGCAGGGCTGAACATGCACAAGGCGCCGGCAATCGTCATCCTTGGCCCGGGCAGCCTGGCCACGGCGCAGCGGATCCAGCAGTGTTATCCACAGGCCACGATCCATGGCCTGGAAGGCCGGGTCGAAGGTGCCGATGCCTACTACGGCGCGTTCGGCGATACCTTGCGGGGGCTGTATCAGCAGGACACGCCGATCATCGCCCTGTGCGCCGCCGGTATCGTCATTCGCAGCCTGGCCAGCCTGCTCAACGAGAAGGGCAGCGAGCCACCGGTGTTGGCCGTGGCCGAGGATGGCAGCGCGGTCGTGCCGTTGCTCGGTGGCCTGGGCGGTGTGAACGTGATGGCGCGTGAAATTGCCGAAGCACTGGGCGTTGCTGCCGCCATCACCACCAGTGGCGAGCTGCGCTTTGGTACCTGCCTGTTGAACCCGCCACAGGGCTATGCCTTGGCGGATATCGAGCAAGGCAAGCGCTTTGTCTCTGACCTGCTGGCTGGCGAGTCGGTGCGCATCGAAGGCGATGCACCCTGGTTGCAGCAGGCACAGTTGCCTGCCAGCGACGTTGCCCAGCGCACCATCCATGTGGGGCATCAGGCGCGCCCGGCCAGCCGCGACGAGTTGCTGATCCACCCGCGTTCGGTGGTAGTGGGCGTTGCAGGTGGCAACCTGGCCAGCATTCGTGCGGCCTTGCAACAGGCCGGCATCGCCGGGCCTTCAGTGGCCTGCGTGCTGGCCGACGAACTGGCCATGGCCGATGCCGCCTTGCACGAGGCGGCGCATGAACTGGGCGTCGCCTTGCGCTTCGCTGCCAAGCCGCACGATGTGGCTGGGATGGTTGCCGCCGCATTGCCCGATGCCCAGTTGATTGAGCAGGCCGATGTGGTCATCGCCGTGGCGCCTGCCCCGGTCGAGGTGGCGCAGGTTGGCCGCCGCCGTGGTCGCCTGGCCGTGATCGGCCTGGGCCCGGGGGCTGCCGAACTGATGGTGCCGGCGGTCAAGGCCGAGCTGGCGCAAGCCGAGGATGTGCTCGGTTACGAAACCTATGTGCGCATGGCCGGCCCGTTCCGCGACGACCAGGTGTTGCACTGCACAGACAACCGCGAAGAGATGCAACGGGCCCGACATGCCTTTGAACTGGCGGCCCAGGGCCGGTCGGTGGTGGTAGTGTCTTCGGGTGATCCGGGTGTGTTCGCCATGGCGGCGGCGGTACTCGAAGCGCTACACGAATCGACTGACCCGGCGTGGCACCGCGTCGACCTCGAGATGCTGCCCGGGGTGTCGGCTTCGCTGGCAACGGCCGCCCAGGCGGGCGCGCCGCTGGGTCATGACTTCTGCGTGATGTCGCTGTCGGACAACCTCAAGCCCTGGTCGATCATTGAAAAGCGCCTGGACCTGGCCGCGCAGGCCGACTTGGTGCTGGCGTTCTACAACCCGATTTCCAAATCCAGGCCGCATCAGCTCGGTGTAGCACTGGAAGTGGTGCGCCGACACCGTGACGGGAACACGCCTGTAGTCCTTGGCCGTGACATCGGTAGGCCGGGGCAGACGCTGAAGGTAGTCTCCTTGACCGAACTGCTGCCGGAAATGGTCGACATGCGCACCATGGTGCTGGTCGGCTCCTCTACAACCTGCGTGTTTCCTCGTCTGTCGGGAGGGGTGTGGGCGTACACACCGCGGTGGTACCCGTCGGCCAGCTAGTTACCGCGGAAACGCTTCAGAGCGCTGCATCTTCAGCGCGCTGACTAAGGTGGCTGCCCCTGCTTAGAGGGGCAACCACCTTGGAGTTTCACATGACCGAAACAATGCAAATCGCTACGACCAACGATGCCGCGATCCTGGTCGACGGTAACCTGCTGGCCTGTGGCGCAGGCATGTCTGCGCAAAGCCGGCATGACGTCAAGAACGCCTTCCACTTTGCCACCCTGGTGGCCGACAAAGCCTTCGATGCCGAAAAGCAGAGCCGTGAATGGTACGACAAGTTTATCGATGTCATGCGTGACCTCGGTTTCACCATTCCACGGCGCAGCTTCGAGTTGGAAACCTCCGCAGAGCTGAGCGTTACCGTTGGCGCAGTCGCTGTACGCGCGATCGGTGTGGTAGGTAATGCGATGCTGGGGGGCACCAAGCTGGGTGATCTGGCGAAGATGGCCTTCGATCACCTGATCACCGTCGAAAACGACGCCAAGATCATTGATCACAAACGCAAAAACAAGGCGCGTGGCATGGTCGGCATGGCCGCCTGCATCGAAACCGAAAAAAACGATGTGGTCATGGTCGTGAGCTGCATCCAGTCTTCTGCCCCGCAGCTGGACGACGACATCCTGGGTATCCAGTGGAAGCTGGACAAGACTCACTATTATGCCGGCACGGCAGTGCTCACCCTCAACACCTTCGTCTACGACAAAGTCCGCGAAACCGTGGAAAACAAACTCGGCGTACGCAGCGTCGAGAACGTTCTCCAGTACGACATCTGATTGCAGGGCGGCGTTGTTGCAACGCCGCCTTGTCCGGTTCTTTGTAATGAGGCAAGGCAATGGATAGAACAGCTGAGCATCTGATGTTGGTTGGGGGGACGGCATTGCTGTATCCCGCAGATACGGGCGAGATACAGCGTCAGGCCGCTTTTGATTCAATCCTCTACGCGCAGTTGGTGGCCAACAAGAACGCTGGGTCACGCTTCACAAACTACGAGGGCTGGTACGCCGCCTATCGTGAGGCTTATCGCCAACTGGGCTGGATCAAGCTGGCCAGCACCTATGACCTCAAGCAGCTTGGGCAACCTGTGCGCAACGCGCACATCCAGCCACTGGAGGCGTGGCTGAAAATGCGCTCGATTCGCCATGAGGCTGTGCTGGCCGCCGTCAAGGCAGGGCTGGCCCGTTCAGCTGAGGGTTTTCGCCACCTGCTGAAATTCAGCACGCAAGACCAGGCGCAGGGCGCGAAGCTGGTGGTCGAGCTTGGCCTGCTCAAGCCGGGGCCAGCGTTGGACCTTTGCAGCATCACCCTGCACTTCGACAAGCCGATTGCCAACCTGTCGCAGGACCTGTTGCTGCAGGAGCACCAGCTCAAGGGCGAAGCCGAGTTCAATGGGGTGTCTTTGCTGCTGGACAACGGGCGCTTCCAGCGCCAGCGAGATGAACTGCAGGCATTGATGCAAACCAAGGATGCGCAGGGCGACTACCGGTTCGACCCTTACGCGCCCGTGAAAGGAGCGCATCATGAGTGACGCCACATCTGCCGTGATCGGCGCGGGGATTGTTTCGTTCCTGCCAGGTATACCGGTGGGGCAACGAAACAAGGTGAAACTGGCTTTGGCGCTGGCAGAGCGGGCGACCGAGACGGCGTATCAGGAGGGATTGATTCAGGACTGGCTGACGTACTATCGAAATCAGCTGAAATTCATGGGCTGGGATTCGGTCTCCCCCGAGCAGGTTCACTGGCCAGAGGCGGGCCGCAACAGGCAGACCGATCAGGTTCTGGAAACAATTGCTGCAACGGCGGGTGAGCATTTTGCTACAGCTACCCACCTTTCCATGCAAAAACTGTTATCCAGCCCAGCGGCATTGCATGAACTTGAGCGACGAGCTTATGAGCGCCAGCATTTTCAATTGCTGCCCTGCGCACCCGCCGGTGCCAACCGGGTCGATATGGTTATTTACCATGAGGTGGATATCAGTGCCGCGTTCACTTCGGGCTTTATCAGTCACAAGCGTAGCCATCAGATCGTGCGGGCTGAACTGGTACGCTTTAATGTGCTGGCATTCGAACACAGTTTTCTGCCCAAGGTGCAGGACCGCGTCGTGCAGGTATCGTTGAAACGTATTCTGGACTACGGCCTTTAGGGGACCAGGTAGCCCTTGATACCGGTAAAGATGATTTGCGCCGCCAGGGCGCAGACGAACAGCCCCATCAGCCGGCTGACGATCTGCAGGCCCTGGTCACCGAGGATGCGCTCGATGCGGTGCGAGAGGTACAGCACCAGGCCAACGGTGAAGCTGGCCAGTGCGATGCTGATGATGGCCAGCAGTTTGTCGTCCCAGTGCGGGTGGCCCACGCCCATGACCAGCAGTGCACCGATGGTGCCGGGGCCGACGGTCAGTGGGATGGTCAGCGGCACGATGGTCACGTCCTGCTGCACGTTGTCTGCTTGCACTGCGGATTTACCCTGGGCCATACCCAGTGCCGAGATGAACAGCACGCTGCCGGCACCAATGCGGAAAGCGTCGGCGGTGATGCCGAAGATGCCGAAGATCGCCCGCCCGAACAGGTACAGCAGGACACTGGCGACAAGCGCGGCGAAGGCTACCTTCCAGGCCAGTTGCTTGCGCTCCTTGCTGGAGTGGCCGCGGGTCAGGCTGATGAAGCACGACAGCACGAAGAACGGGCTATAGAGCACGAGCATTTTCAGGTAGACGCTGAACAACTCATGGAGCATGGGGGCTGGTCCTTGGCGAAGGTGGGGTCATGTAGGAGCGGCCTTGTGTCGCGATCGGGCTGCGCGGCAGCCCCCGGTTTCCAGGCTGTAGCATAGATCTTGGGGCTGCTGCGCAGCCCGATCGCAACACAAGGCCGCTCCTACAAAGAAATTCGTCAGCCGTTAAGAGATATGCGCCGGGTTCACCTGCGCTTCACGCTGATTGGCCCAGTACTGGATCAGCTCGCGCAACTGCGACAGTTCCACCGGCTTGGCCATGTGCCCGTCCATGCCTGCCAGCCGCGCGCGTTCCTTGTGTTCGGCAAGAATGTGCGCAGTCAGCGCCACCACCGGGGTGCGCTGGCGCTGGTTGGCGGCTTCCCAGGCACGCAACTGCTGGGTGGCCGAAAAACCATCCAGAATCGGCATTTCGCAGTCCATCAGCACCAGGTCATAGCGCTGCGCTTTCATCGCCTGCAGGGCTTCTTCGCCATTGCAGGCGGTGTCCGGTTGCAGGTTCAGCTTGCCGAGCATGCCGCGGATCACCTTGGTCGAGATGCTGTTGTCCTCGGCGACCAGCACGCGGAAATCAACTGGCAGGTCCAGAGCCTGCGGCACCCCGGGCAGGCTGGCGGGCACCGCCTGCTCGCGGCCGCGCTGGGCCAGTTCCTCGGCCAGGGTGGTTTTCAGCGTGTAGCCGGCCACCGGCTTGGCGAGTATGCGTTTGACCCCGGCATTGCGCGCAATGACCTTGCTTGGCGCATTGCTGATGCCGGTGAGCATCACCACCAGGATGTCGTGGTTCAGGCTGGGGTCTTCCTTGATCTTGGCCGCCAACTGCATGCCGGTCATGCCTGGCATGTTCTGGTCCAGCAGCACGGCATCGAAGTAGTCGCGCAGGTGCGCCTTGGTGCGCAACAGGGCCAGGGCCTCCTTGCCCGACGGCACCGCGCTGACGTTCATGCCCCAGGCGCTGCACTGCTGCACCAGCACCTTGCGGCAGGTGTCGTTGTCGTCCACCACCAATACGCGGGCATCGCGCAGCGGGCCGTCGAGGTCGGCCGGTGGCTGCTCCAGGCGCGAAGGGTCCAGTGGCAAGGTCAGCCACAGGGTATTGCCCATGCCGGTGCTGCTCTTGATGCCGAATTCGCCCTGCATCAGGCCTATCAACTGCTTGGCGATGACCAGCCCAAGGTGGCCGCCCAGCTTGTTGCTGGAAAGGAAGTGGTGGCTGTGCAGTTCGGCCTGCAGCAACGCTTCGCGGTCGGCGGCAGGCAGCGGCTCGCCGCTGTCCTGCACGGCAATGCGCAGGCGCGGTACCTCACCGCGTTGGTCCAGCGCCACCACCAGCAGGATTTCGCCCTGGTCGGTGTTTTTCAGTGCGTTTTCCAGCAGGCTCGAAAGGGCCTGGCGCAGGCGCGTCGGGTCACCACTGATCACCTGCGGTACTTGCGGCTGGGTAAAGCTGATCAGCTCGATGTTCTGCTGCTCGGCCTTGGCGCGGAAGATGTTCAGGCAATCCTCGATCAGCGCGTTGAGGTCGAACTGCACGTCATCCAGTTCGATCTGCCGGGACTCCAGCTTGGAAATGTCGAGAATTTCGTTGATCAGCGTGAGCAGTTCATTGCCGGCGCTGTGGATGGTCTGTACATAGTCGCGCTGCTTGACCGACAAGGGCGTGCCCAACAGCAGCTCGGTCATGCCCAGCACGCCGTTCATCGGTGTGCGGATTTCGTGGCTGATCTTGGCCAGAAACTCGGCCTTGGCGTTGATCTCGGCATCGCTGGCGGCCAGCGCCCGGCTGGCGCTGAAGCGCTCTTCGCTCATGCGCCGCAGGCGTTCGCTGACCGCCAGGTTGAGCAGCAGGCCGCTGACCACGGTCAGGCCCAGCAGGATGCACAGCAGCCAGGGGGTCGAGGTGCGGGTCAGGCCGAGCAGTGCCGGCAGCAGCACCAGGCCACCGAGGTTGAACACCACCATGGCCAGGCTGAACAGGCGACCCGGGGGGTAGCCCTTGTACCAGTGGTAGCTGCTGACCAGCAGCATGCTCACGCTGCCCAGCGCCATCAGGGCGTAGGTCATCAGGTTGAGCGGCAGGGTATCGACGAACAGCAGCACCAGGCCACTGACCCCGACAATCAGTATTTCACCTTGCAGCAAGCGGTTCAGCCGTGGCGAGTTGCACGGCGAAAAGAAATGCTGGGTGAAATACAGCCCGGCCAGGCCGGCCAGCACCAGGGTCAGGTAGGCGGCGGGCGTTTGCGCGCTGTGCCAGACATGCCACCAGGGGCCGCTGAGGTTCAGCAGGATCAGGCCACTGAGCAGCATCAGGCCGTGGTACAGCGCCAGGATCAAAGTGGTGCTGGAGCGGCTGTAGAGGAAGCGGATCAGGTTGTGCATGATCAGCATCACCAGGCCGCCGAACAGCATGCCGAACAACAGTGGCTGGCTCTGGTTGGAGGCGGCCTCGGCCGCAGGCTCCAGGCTGATGGCCGGGCGCAGCTGGTGCTCGGAAACCAGACGCAGGTAGATATCCAGCGGTTGCCTGCTGTTGGGCAGGGGCAGTACATGGTCGCTGCCGCGCAGGGTCGGGCTGGCATTGCCGGCCTGGCGCCCATGGTGCAGCTGACGCAGAAGTTGGTCGCCTTCGAGGGCGTAGAGGTCAAGGCCAGACAGGTCCGGGGCAAATACCCGTAGCAGTTGTTCCTGGTCGCCTGGGTCCAGGCGGTAATGCAGCCACAAGGCCTGCTCTGCCGGGGCGGCATCCAGGTCGGCAAGCGTCAGTGGGCTGAACTGGTTGCGGTAGCGCTCGGAGCGCACGTCGCTCAGTTGCAGGTTGGCCTGTTCGTCGAGCAGAACGCTCCAGCCTCCGTCATGATCGGCTAAAGCCGGGAACATGCAGAGCAAGGTCAGCAAGCTGACGATCAGAGCTGAGGCAATCCGAAGCCGACGCACTACGAAATCCCTTCTTAGCCGATGTGCCGGGTATTAACTATGCGCGGCGCGCCAAGTCGAAGGCAAGGCCCATGCCGGGCCTTGTCGACGAGCCGGATGCCGCGTGCGCAAGGCAACACGGCGCTCCGGTAGTCCTTACTGCTGGTGCTCACCGCGCTCACGGGCGATGGCCCGGTAGCCGATGTCGGTACGGTAGAAGCTACCGTTCCAGTTCACTTCCTTGGCCAGGCGGTAAGCCTGCTGCTGCGCGTCGGCAACGGTGCTGCCCATGGCGGTGGCGCACAGTACGCGGCCGCCGTTGCTGACCACTTGGCCATCCTTGAGCGAAGTACCGGCATGGAACACCTTGCCTTCGATCTTCGCTGCAGCGTCCAGGCCGTTGATCACGTCGCCCTTGGCGTAGTCGCCCGGGTAACCGCCAGCGGCCAGTACCACGCCCAGGCTCGGGCGCGGATCCCACTGGGCCTCGACCTTGTCCAGCGCCTTGGCGAAGGCAGCTTCGATCAGCAGCACCAGGCTCGATTCCAGGCGCAGCATGACCGGCTGGGTTTCCGGGTCACCGAAGCGGCAGTTGAATTCGATGACCTTGGGGTTGCCCGCCTTGTCGATCATCAGGCCAGCATAGAGGAAGCCGGTGTAAACGTTGCCTTCCTCGGCCATGCCGCGCACGGTTGGCCAGATCACCTGGTCCATCACGCGCTGGTGCACGTCGGCAGTCACCACCGGGGCAGGGGAGTAGGCTCCCATGCCGCCGGTGTTCGGGCCAGTGTCTTGGTCGCCGACGCGCTTGTGGTCCTGGCTGGTGGCCATCGGCAGCACGTTGTGGCCGTCGACCATGACGATGAAGCTGGCTTCCTCGCCGTCGAGGAACTCTTCGATCACCACACGCGAACCGGCTTCACCGAAGGCGTTGCCGGCCAGCATGTCACGCACGGCGGCTTCGGCTTCTTCCTGGGTCATGGCGACGATCACGCCCTTGCCCGCGGCCAGGCCGTCGGCCTTGATCACGATCGGCGCGCCTTTTTCCTGCAGGTAGGCCAGTGCCGGCTCGATCTCGGTGAAGTTCTGGTAGTCGGCGGTCGGGATCTTGTGACGCGCCAGGAAGTCCTTGGTGAAGGCCTTGGAGCCTTCGAGCTGGGCCGCGCCCTTGGTCGGGCCGAAGCAGTCCAGGCCGCGGCTGCGGAACAGGTCGACCACGCCGATGACCAGCGGGGCTTCCGGGCCGACGATGGTCAGGTCGACGTTCTTTTCGGCGAAGTCAGCCAGTTGCTCCAGTGCGCAAACGTCGATGGCGACGTTCTCGCACTTGGCTTCGATGGCGGTGCCGGCGTTGCCCGGGGCAACGAAGACTTTCTCGACGCGTGGGTCCTGGGCGACTTTCCAGGCCAGGGCGTGCTCACGGCCGCCGCTGCCGATGATCAAAACTTTCATGTCAAAACCTCGAATTCTGTTTGGCGCCGATCCCGGTTTTTGTAGGAGCGGCCTTGTGTCGCGAAAGGGGCGCATCGCGCCCCCAGGTTTTCAGCTTCGCAGCAGAAATTGCCGGGGCCGCTTTGCGGCCCTATCGCGACACAAGGCCGCTCCTACAAGGGCCGGCGATCGGCCCACATCTGATTAGTGGCGGAAGTGGCGCATTCCGGTGAACACCATCGCAATGCCAGCTTCGTCAGCAGCAGCGATGACTTCAGCATCACGCATCGAACCACCCGGCTGGATCACGGCGCTGATACCCACCTTAGCGGCATTGTCGATGCCGTCACGGAACGGGAAGAACGCATCCGACGCCATGACTGCGCCCTGCACTTGCAGGCCAGCATGCTCGGCCTTGATTGCAGCAATGCGAGCGGAGTTGACGCGGCTCATCTGGCCGGCGCCGACACCGATGGTCTGGCGCTGCTTGGCGTAGACGATGGCGTTGGACTTGACGAACTTGGCCACTTTCCAGGCAAACACCAGGTCGTGGATTTCTTGCTCGGTCGGCGCACGCTGGGTGACGATTTTCAGGTCATCGGCGGTGATCATGCCGATATCACGGCTTTGTACCAGCAGGCCGCCGTTGACACGCTTGAAGTCCCAACCGGCAGCGCGCTCGGCTGGCCACTCGCCGCATTCCAGCAGGCGAACGTTCTGCTTGGCCGCGACCACGTCGCGGGCAGCCTGGGAAATTTTCGGGGCGATGATCACTTCGACGAACTGGCGCTCGACGATGGCCTTGGCGGTTTCGCCGTCCAGTTCACGGTTGAAGGCGATGATGCCGCCGAATGCCGACTCGGTGTCGGTCGCGTAGGCCAGGTCGTAAGCCTTGCGGATGCCGCCTTCTTCTTCAGGCACCACAGCCACGCCGCATGGGTTGGCGTGCTTGACGATGACGCAGGCCGGCTTGACGAAGCTCTTCACGCACTCCAGCGCGGCGTCGGTGTCGGCCACGTTGTTGAACGACAGTTCCTTGCCCTGCAGCTGCACGGCGGTGGAAATGCTGGCTTCGCCTTTCTTGGCTTCGACGTAGAACGCCGCGCTCTGATGCGGGTTCTCGCCGTAGCGCATTTCCTGCGCCTTGACGAACTGGCTGTTGAAGGTGCGCGGGAACTCGCTGCGCGCTTCAGTGCTCAGGGTGTCCTTGGCCTGATCGATGGTGCCCATGTAGTTGGCGATCATGCCGTCGTAGGCGGCAGTGTGCTCGAACGCCTTGAGCATCAGGTCGAAGCGCTGGGCGTAGGTCAGGCCACCGGCCTTGAGGCCGTCGACGATGCCGGCGTAGTCGCTGGCGTTGACCACGATGGCCACGTCTTTATGGTTCTTGGCAGCCGAGCGGACCATGGTCGGGCCGCCGATGTCGATGTTCTCGATGGCGGTCGGCAGGTCGCAGCCAGGCTTGGAAATGGTGGCTTCGAACGGGTACAGGTTGACCGCAACCAGGTCGATCGGCTTGATGCCGTGCTCGTTCATGATGGCGTCGTCGGTACCGCGACGGCCGAGGATGCCGCCGTGGATTTTCGGGTGCAGGGTTTTGACCCGGCCATCCATCATTTCGGCGAAGCCGGTGTAGTCGGCCACTTCCACCGCGTTCACGCCGTTGTCCTTGAGCAGCTTGTAGGTGCCGCCAGTGGACAGGATCTCGACACCGAGCTGTTGCAGCTCACGGGCGAATTCGAGGATACCGGTCTTGTCGGAGACGCTGATCAGGGCGCGGCGGACTGGCAGGCGGGTAGTCTGGTCGGTCATTTCGGGTTCCAATAACGCGGTGGAGTCAGCAAAAAAGGCGCCTCTGTTCAGGGAGCCGCCTTTTCTGGTTGGGATTCTGGCTTACAACAAGTCGTACTGCTTGAGCTTCTTGCGCAGGGTGCCTCGGTTCAGCCCGAGCATCTCGCTGGCCTTGGTCTGGTTGCCCTTCACGTAGTTCATCACGCTTTCGAGCAGGGGCGCCTCGACTTCGGAGAGCACCAGGTTGTACACGTCCGTGACGGTCGCGCCTTCCAGGTGGGCGAAGTAGTTGTGCAGCGCCTTCTCGACGCTGTCGCGAAGGGTCTGGCCCTCTTCGCTCGGCGTGTTCAGGTGCTGTTTCAGGTTGGCGTTGTCGCTCACGGGCGTTGTTCCACTCACAAAATTCTCGGTCATCATCGTCATGCGGCCACCCCTTGTCCGTCCTCTGTCTCAAGGCTCTGTCGACGTTCGCTGAAAAACGCACGAACGTTGGCGCACTGCGCTTGTGTGTCTTCCAAAGCGTTGAACCGGGAGCGAAACTCCTTGCCGCCGGGTCGTGTTGCCAGGTACCAGCCAACGTGCTTGCGGGCGATACGTACGCCCATCACATCGCCATAAAAGGCATGCAACGCGGCCAGGTGCTCCAGCAGGATGCGTTCTACTTCGTCCAGCTGCGGCGCCGGCAGGTGTTCACCAGTGCGCAGGTAATGCTCGATCTCGCGAAAGATCCATGGCCGCCCTTGGGCAGCCCGGCCAATCAGCAGGCCATCGACCCCGGTGGCGTCCAGCACCGCCCGGGCCTTTTCTGGCGAAGTGATATCGCCGTTGGCAAAAACCGGGATCGACACCGCTTGCTTGATGGCAGCGATGGTGTCGTACTCGGCTTCGCCTGTGTACAGGTCGGCGCGTGTGCGGCCATGCACCGCCAGCGCCTGGATGCCGGCCTGCTCGGCGATTTTCGCCACGTTCAGGCCGTTCTTGTTCGCCCGGTCCCAACCCGTGCGGATCTTCAGGGTCACCGGAACATCCACGGCGCCGACCACGGCGTGGAGGATCTCGTGAACCAAGGCTTCATCTCTCAATAAAGCAGAGCCTGCGGCTTTGTTGCAGACTTTTTTCGCCGGGCAGCCCATGTTGATGTCGATGATCTGGGCGCCTGCCTCGACGTTGGCCCGTGCTGCCGCCGCCATCATCTGCGCATCACCCCCGGCGATCTGTACCGAGCGTGGCTCGGGATCACCTTCATGGATGCGGCGCAGGCTCGACTTGCGGCTGTTCCACAGGCTCATGTCGCTGCTGACCATTTCCGATACCACCATGCCGGCGCCAAGGCGCTGGCAAAGTGTTCGGAAAGGCTGGTCCGTGACCCCGGCCATGGGCGCGAGGATCAGGTTGTTGCGTAGTGTGTATTGGCCGATGCGTACCGCCGACATAGGTGATCCCTGTTGTGGGGCCGAATCTTGGAGTTCGAAAAAGGGTTGGCATGATACCCGCTCTCGGTGACCGGATAAAGATGGATTTGGATAAAATCTGAACAGTTGTCGGCTTATGACAATTGCTTGGTTGGCGCTGACCTGTAGGAGCGGCCTTGTGTCGCGATGGGCCGCGAAGCGGCCCCTAGGGCTCAGCGCAGATGCATACATTGCTGGGGCCGCTTTGCGGCCCTATCGCGACACAACGCCGCTCCTACAGGGGGGCAGGGGTGGGTGGTTATTCCGGCGAACGGAAGCTCAGGCTGTAATTGACCGCCTTCGGCCCCGGATCGAGGATATCCAGCGCGATGTGAATCGGGGTCTGGCTGGGCATTTCACCACGCCCGGCCAGTTCCCCGGACAAGTACTCGCTGGGCTTGAACCGGCGGCTGGCGATCAGCTGGCCATTGAGGTCGGCGAAGCGCAGCTCCAGTAGCGGGAATGGCTGGGCGAACGGTGCGCGGTTGTAGATGATTGCATCAACGATCAGCGCGCCCTTGAAGTCCGGGTGGCTGCGCACTACCAGGTTGCTGCTTTTGATCCGGGCAATGTCGACGCGGGTGGGCACCTGGCAGCCGACGAGCGGGCAGACCTGCTGGAAGATCGGCCGGTACTGGTCCTGGCGCGCCATTTCGTCGAAATGGAACCAGACGTACTGGAACGCCAGCAGGCCGGCGGCCAGCAAGGTCAGCACGCCCCATAGCAGGCGCTTGCCCCAGTTGGGTGCAGGTTTTTCCCAGCCCAGTTGCAGCGGGTCGTCGACCACATCGACCAGCGGCTCTTTGCGCGACGGGCGCTCCGGTTTGCTGGTCAGGCCTGGCTCCAGGCGCTCGCCAGGCACTGCCTCGACCGGGTCGTCGTCGTGCGCCGAAAGATGCAGCGGCAGCGGCTCATCGTCGCGGGCGCTCAGGCCTTTTTCCGGCAGTTCGTCATCGCTGGCGCGCAGGGGTTCGCTGAAGGCTTCGGGCTCATCGATTTCGGCCGCGCGGTGCACGGGCGGTTCGTCGTCGAGGTCCAGCGCCAGGTTGCCGCCCAGGGTCGGCTCGGTGCGCTCGCCGGGGCCGGGCTGCAGGCCCTGCTCCAGAGGCTCCGGCTCCAGCAGCACAGGCGCGGACTCTGCTGGCTGCTGCAGCTCGAACGGCTCGTCGGTGGCCGTACCGAACAGGTCGTCGCCATGTTCATCTGCTTGCGGTTCGTCGCGCCGCGCCTGCAAGCCGTTATCCTGCTTGGCCGGGTGCGTCGAGGCCAGCTGGCCTCGGCGCTCAAGGCGCGCCAGCTCTTTGTCGAGGTCCAGTGCATCGAGCGCCTGGGCAGTGAGCGCCCAATCCTCGTCAGGGGTGCTGCTGCGTGCGCTGAGCGCCGGCTCAGGAGGGATCGCCGCTTCAATCGCTGGTGGCACCGCCGGTTCGGCAGGTGCCGCAGGGACCGCTGCCGGCGCTGCAGGCGCGCTGGCGCTGCGGTTCTGCTCAAGCAGCTGCTTGGCAGCGTTGAACACCTGCAGGCAGTGGCCGCAGCGCACCACGCCGCGAGCCACGCTCAACTGGTGGTGAGTGACGCGAAAGCTGGTCTGGCAATGCGGGCACTGGGTGACGAAACTGTCGGTCATGCGGCGATCCGGGAGCTGTGCAGAAAAGTATTCTAGGCCCGCTTAGCGGCGCCGACCACTGATACGCACCCAGCCGTCGCGTACGACGATCGGGTCCAGCTCAAAGTCGGCAGCGTAGGCGGCAGCCACTTCTTCGCCCTGTTCGGCGAGGATGCCCGACAGCGCCAGCAGGCCACCTGGGCGTACCAGCCCGGACAGCTGCGGCGCCAGCGATACCAGCGGGCCGGCGAGGATGTTGGCGACCAGCACGTCGGCCTGCATCGCCGGCATGTGTTCGGGCAGGTACAAGGCCAGCTTCTCGTCGGCGATGCCGTTGCGCTGGGCATTGTCGCGCGAAGCCTCGATGGCCTGCACGTCGATGTCGGTACCGACCGCTTCACGGGCGCCCAGCAGCAGCGCGGCAATGGCCAGGATGCCCGAGCCGCAGCCGAAGTCCAGCACCTGGGTGCCGTCGAGCTGTTGGCCGTCGAGCCATTCCAGGCACAGGGCGGTGGTGGGATGGGTGCCGGTGCCGAAAGCCAGGCCCGGGTCGAGCAGCAGGTTTACCGCGTCTTTTTCAGGGGCATCGTGCCAGCTGGGCACGATCCACAGGCGGTTGCCGAAGCGCATTGGTTGGAAACCATCCATCCAGCTGCGTTCCCAGTCCTGGTCTTCGATCACTTCGGCCTGGTGCTCGGGCAGCTCGGCGCCGGTCAGCAGGCGCAGGTGGGCGAACACCTGCTCAGGGTCGGCGTCGGCCTCGAACAGGGCCAGCAGGTGGGTGTGCGACCACAGCGGGGTGGTGTTCAGGTCGGGCTCGAAGATCGGTTGATCTTCGGCGTCCATGAACGTGACCGAGACGGCGCCCACTTCAAGCAGGGCGTCTTCGTAGGTTTCGGCTTGTTCCGGGCTGATGGCCAGGCGTACTTGCAGCCAGGGCATGGCGGGCACCTTTGGTAAATCGACAGAGGGCAGCCCTAGGCTGCGCGAAGGCTGGCAGTTTACGCGAGTGCGGGAGATTTGTGGATCGGCTTGGGAATGGGGCTGCTGCGCAGCCCGATCGCGACACAAGGCCGCTCCTACAGGAGATCGCATTCCCTTGTAGGAGCGGCCTTGCGTCGCGATCGGGGCGCGCAGCGCCCCCAAAAATCTATCAGACAAAACAGAGCGAGAGCGACTCAGCTATATAAGCAGGCTTCTCTTCACCTTCAATCTCCAGCGTGGCAATCGCCTTGAGCAGCCACTGACCCGGCTTTTTCTCCGTCACTTCGGCCAGGTCCACCTTCAACCGCACCTGGCTGTCTACCTTGACCGGCTGGATGAAGCGCACGCTGTCCAGGCCGTAGTTCACCACCATCTTCAGCCCTTGCGGCAGGACCAGAATGTCCTCCATCAGCACGGGAATCAGTGACAAGGTCAGGAAACCGTGGGCAATGGTGCCGCCAAACGGGGTTTTTGCCGCCTTTTCCGGATCGACATGGATGTACTGAAAGTCGCCGGTGGCCTCGGCGAACAGGTTGATGCGCTGCTGGTCGATCTTCAGCCAGGCCGAGCGGCCCAGTTCCTTACCAACGTATTGCGAAAGCTCTGTAACCGGTACATGGGGCATCGCGGACTCTCCGGGTTGTCAGTTGGTACGAAAGTGCAAGATCAGCACGGCGAATCGTTTCAGTCAAGTTGCCCGCTTTTAGGCGAATATCGGTCTATAGCTGCGCGTGCTTATAATGACGGCCATGCCCGAGGGAGATGCTTATGCTGTTGCGTGGTTTGACCTGGCTGGTGCTGTTCCAGCTGCTGGGGACGGCGATCAATCACCTGTTCGTGCCGTTTTTGCCGGGGCCGATCATCGGTCTGTTGCTGCTGTTGTTCTTCCTCATGGCCCGCGGTGAGGTCGGCAAGCCGTTGAATGAAGCTGCCAGCAGCCTGTTGCGCTACCTGCCGTTGTTGCTGGTGCCGCCGGCTGTAGGGGTGATGGTGTACGCCAAGGACATCGCTGCCGACTTCTGGGCGATTGCCGGCGCCTTGCTGATTTCCTGCCTGGTGACGTTGGTGTTCGTCGGCGTGCTGATGCAAAAGCTCATGCATCGCCAGGGCAAGCGCGAGGAGCAGCCATGATGCTCGACTGGCAAGGCGCACTCGAAGCGGTGGTCCATCACCCGCTATTCGGCATCGGCATCACGCTCGCGGCCTACCAGGTGGTGCTGGCTGCCTTTGAGAAGACCCGCTGGATCTTCCTGCAGCCCGTGCTGGTGTCGATGTTGCTGGTGATCGGCGTGCTGCTGGTAAGCGGCATCGACTACAGCGAATACCGCAAGAGCACCGAAATCATGAACACCCTGCTGGGCCCCGCCACGGTGGCCCTGGCCGTGCCGCTGTACCTCAACCTGCGGCGTATCCGGCAGCTGTTCTGGCCCATCTTTACTACGCTGGTAGTCGGAGGCCTGTTCGCCACGCTGTGCTGCCTGCTGCTGGGCTGGTGGTTTGGCGCCGAACACATGATCCTGATGACCATGGCGCCAAAGTCGGTCACTTCGCCGATTGCCATGCTGGTGGCCGAGCAGATTGGCGGCGTAGCGGCCCTGGCGGCGGTGTTCGTGCTGATTACCGGGGTAATCGGCGCCATCTTCGGCCCGGCGCTGCTCAGCCGCTTTGGCGTACACAGCCCCGAAGCGCGCGGCATGTCGCTGGGTGTGACGGCGCATGCGGTGGGTACTTCGGTGGCCCTGCAGGAAAGTGACGAATGCGGCGCCTTTGCCGCCCTTGCGATGAGCCTGATGGGCGTGGCCACGGCGGTGTTCCTGCCGCTGGCGGTCAGCCTGGTAGCTTGAGGACTTGTAATGACACTACCGCTGTTTCCGCTCAACACCGTGCTGTTTCCTGGCTGCTTTCTCGACTTGCAGATTTTCGAGGCGCGCTACCTGGACATGATCGGGCGCTGCATGAAGCAGGGCGAAGGGTTTGGTGTGGTGTGCATCCTGGAAGGCGAGCAGGTCGGCAAGGCGCCACCGGTGGTTGCGTCAATCGGCTGTGAAGCGGTGATCCGCGACTTCGTGCAGCAGGATAACGGCTTGCTGGGTATTCGCGTTGAAGGTGTGCGGCGCTTCAACCTGGACAGCACCGAGGTGCAGAAGGACCAGTTGCTGGTGGGCCAGGTGCAATGGCTGCCGGAACAGGCGGACAGCCCGCTGCAGGAGGCGGATGACGACTTGCTGGCACTGCTGGTGGCCTTGGGCGAGCACCCGATGGTCGAAGCCCTGGACATGCCACGCCCGGTGGACGGGCGCCAGGCGTTGGCCAACCAGTTGGCGTACCTGTTGCCGTTCATGGAAGAGGACAAGCTGGACTTGTTGACCCTTGATTCGCCGCAGCAGCGGCTGGGGGAGATACAGAAACTGCTGGAGCGGATTCAGGGTGAGTTGTTTGCCTGAGGGTTATGTTTGCCTGTGCGGGCCTCTTCGCGTCGAACCGCCGCGAAGAGGCCCGCACAGGCACCATCAATACTGATAACGCAACAAAGCCTGCGGCAACGCATGCATGGCAAAGAACGCCAGCAGCGCAATGCACGCCGGCAGCACCAGCCACCACACCCGCTGTGGCAAGGCTGGCAACGTCTGCTTGTATTGCACCAGTGTCAGGCTAAGCGCACACACGCAGCACGCCAGCATGGCCCCGGCGAGGATGTCGGTCGGCCAGTGCGCCCCCAGGTACACCCGCGACAGCGCAATCGCCAGCGCCGGGATACAGCCCAGCATCACCCACGTCAGGCGCATGCGCGGCGGTTGGCCGCGCCCGGCCAGCACCGCCAGCACCAGAAAGAACGCAAACGACGCCGAACTGTGCCCGCTGGGCATGCTGTAGCTGGTCAGCGGGTCGCTCAGCACCTCGGGGCGGGCCCGCGCAAACAGCCATTTCAGTGAGCCGTTGGCGATCGCCGTGCCCATCAGCGCGCCTGCGGCGAACAGCGCATGGCGCCATTGCCTGGCCAGCAGTAACAGCCCGGTCAGCAGGCCGCCGAGGAAAAACTGGGTGCGGAAATCGCCCAGTCGGGTTACCAGCACCACCGTGCCATCGATGGCCTGGCTGCGGTGTTCTTGCACAAGCGTCATTACGCCTTGATCGAACTGGTGCAGGTAGGGCCAGCCCAGAAACAACCCGGCCAGGGCCAGGAAGCACAGGCCGGCCACTAGCCGGGTGCCGTGGCGGTGGTCGCGGATGCTGCTGTTCAGGCTCAGGCCGATCAGCACTGCCAGGGTGCCGGCAATGATCCCGGCATCCAGCCAGAAGCCTTCCGGCAATGGCAGGCGCATCGCCGCGCCCGTGGCCCAGCCGGGTAGCAGGTAGGCCACCGACCAGCCGGCGCCGGCCACCAGGCTGACGGCAATGAAGCGTGGCAGCGGCATGTCGAACATGCCGGCGACCATCGGCAGCATAGGCCGCAGCGGGCCGATGAAGCGGCCGACCAGCAGGCTGGCGATGCCGTAGCGCTGGAAGTACGCCTCGGCGCTGCCGATCCACTCCGGGTGATGCCGCAGCAAGGGCAGGCGGCGGATGTTCTGGTGGAAATACTTGCCCACCGTATACGACAAGGCATCCCCCAGCAGGCCACCGAGAAAGCCCAGCAACAGCGTTTCACCGAGGCTGAAGGCGCCGCTACCAGCCAGTACCGCCACGGCGAACAGCAGTACCGTGCCGGGTACAATGATGCCGGCAATGGCCAGGCACTCGATGCAGGCAATGAGGAAAATCGCCAGGCCAAGCCACTGCGGGTTGGCACCGAGCCAAGCGGTCAGGCTGTCGAGCCATTGGCCCATGTTCAGCTTCCTTGTTCGAGAATGAAGAAGTCCCGGCCTTCGACTTGGCCGCGGCGTAACGGGTTCCGTGTGCAAAAGCGCGCATATTCGGCGTCGACGAAGCGGTAGGGCAGGTGCTCGTCTCGCCCGTGCGGGATGCCCAGGCGGGCGGCCTGGATCACCTGTGGTACCGGGTTGCCGCAATCTTCCACGTACAGGCGCTCGGTGTCGAAGCGCTGGGCGTCCCAATGCGGCACTTTCAGGCCCAGTGCGCGGCACAGCAGCGTTTGCCCGGCACACAGGCGTTCGGCCGGGCGCACCTGGCCGCTGGCGTCGGGGTTGTTCAGTTGCATCTGCGCCAGGCTGTTGGGGCCCGAGAGGGCGTCCTGCCAGGGATAGGCAGACTTGATCAGCACTGCGTTGCCCGGCCCGTGGGCGCTGAAGTTCAGCGAATCGCCGCCGCGGGCGTAGTACATGTAAATGTGCCCGCCGTCGAGGAACAGGGCCTTGCGCTTTTCGGTGTAGCCGAGCGAGGCATGGCTGCCTTTGTCGGTGAGGTAGTAGGCCTCGGTCTCGATGATGCGCGCGGCCAGCCACAGGTCACCGTGACGATGGCGGATGACTTTGCCTAGCAGGGCCTTGGCCAGGGTCTGGGCGTCGCGGTCGAAAAAGCTGTCGGGCAGGGCTGGCATGCGGACGGTTCGCGGTTGGGGAGGCGGGGATGATAGCAATGAATGGCTTAATCGAGGCTGAACCTGAGGAGGGACTGATTGGTATCTGTATGTTTCATTGGGGGAGTGGCTGGTGGGGTTTGCCTTGAAGGGTTTGGCGCCTGTGAAATCGAGCGCCGCCCGCGCGGCGCTTCGCGGGGCAAGCCCGCTCCCACATCTGTTTCGGGCCAGTTATTCCTGTAACCGACGCACTCGCACCCTTGGCGTCCGCCTTGATATTCAAATTGGAACAACAAGGCGGTCGCGCGCCGCCGGCACAGGACGCACTGGCCCGAAATAGATGTGGGAGCGGGCTTGCCCCGCGAAGCGCCGCGCGGGCGGCGCTCGATTTCACAGGCGCAGAAAGGTTATAGGCGAACAACCATTTTCTACCATCCGCCTCCCGCCGCTGGGCGTATACCTGCGCGGCAGTTATAATCAGCCGATTTCCCCTTTCGCCAAGACACCGAACCCATGACTGAGTCCGTTCTTGACTACATGACCCGCCTGGGTCGCGCTGCCCGTGAGGCTTCCCGGGTGATCGGCCGTGCCAGCACCGCGCAGAAGAACCGCGCCCTGCAAGCCGCCGCCGAGGCGCTGGATGGCGCACGTGCCGAGCTGACTGCCGCCAACCAACTGGACCTGGCCGCTGGCCGCGCCAATGGCCTTGAACCGGCGCTGCTTGACCGCCTGGCCCTGACCCCTGCGCGTATCGACGGCATGATCACCGGCCTGCGCCAGGTGGCCAGCCTGCCGGACCCGGTCGGTGCCATCCGCGACATGAGCTACCGCCCCTCGGGCATCCAGGTCGGCAAGATGCGCACGCCGCTGGGGGTGATCGGGATCATCTACGAGTCGCGCCCGAACGTAACCATCGATGCCGCCAGCCTGTGCCTGAAGTCGGGTAACGCGACCATCCTGCGGGGCGGCTCCGAAGCCATCCATTCCAACCGTGCCATCGCCACCTGTATCCAGCGTGGGCTGGCCGAGGCCGGCTTGCCGGCGGCAGTGGTGCAGGTGGTCGAGACCACTGACCGCGAAGCCGTGGGCGCGCTGATCAGCATGCCGGAATTCGTCGACGTGATCGTCCCGCGCGGCGGCCGTGGCCTGATCGAGCGCATCAGCCGCGATGCCCGCGTGCCGGTCATCAAGCACCTGGACGGTATCTGCCATGTCTTTGTCAGCCAGCATGCCGACCTGGACAAGGCCTGGAACGTGGCCTTCAACGCCAAGACCTACCGCTACGGCATCTGCGGCGCCATGGAAACCCTGCTGGTCGACCAGCAGGTGGCCGAGCGCTTCTTGCCGGAGATGGCCCGCCGCTTCCACGACAAGGGCGTAGAGCTGCGTGGCTGCGAGCGGACCCGGGCGTTCATCGATGCCAAACCGGCCACAGAAGCTGACTGGCACACCGAGTACCTCGACGCCATCTTGTCGATCCGCGTTGTCGATGGCCTGGACCAGGCCATCGAGCACATCAACCACTACGGCTCGCACCACACCGACTCGATCATCAGCGAACACCAGGGCGAAGCCCGCCAGTTCATGGCTGAAGTCGATTCGGCGTCGGTCATGCTCAACACCCCGACCTGCTTCGCCGACGGCTTCGAGTACGGCCTGGGTGCGGAAATCGGCATTTCCACCGACAAGCTGCATGCCCGCGGCCCGGTCGGCCTGGAAGGCCTGACCTGCGAAAAATACGTGGTGATCGGCGACGGCCAGCTGCGCGGCCAAGGGGCCTGCTGAGTTGAGCAAGGCTCAGGCAGTCCGGCGCATCGGCATTCTAGGCGGCACCTTCGACCCCGTGCACATCGGCCACCTGCGCAGCGCGCTGGAAGTGGCCGAGTTCATGGGGCTGGACGAGTTGCGCCTGCTGCCCAATGCCCGGCCGCCACACCGTGACACCCCGCAGGTGGCCGCGCAAGACCGCCTGGCCATGGTCCGCGAAGCGGTGCAGGGCGTGGCGTGCCTGAGCGTCGACGCCCGCGAGCTCGAGCGTGACAAGCCTTCGTACACCATCGACACGCTGGAATCGATCCGCGCCGAACTGGCCGGCAGCGACCAGCTGTTCCTGCTGCTGGGCTGGGATGCCTTCTGTGGCTTGCCCAACTGGCACCGCTGGGAAGAACTGCTGCAACACTGTCACATCCTCGTGCTGCAACGCCCGGATGCCGACGTAGAACCCCCTGACGAGCTGCGCAACCTGCTGGCTGCGCGCTCCGAGAGCGATCCCACCGCCATGTCCGGCCCGGCGGGAAATATTTCGTTCGTCTGGCAGACACCGCTTGCGGTGTCGGCTACACAGATCCGACAGCTGCTGGCCAGCGGCAAATCGGTGAGGTTCCTGGTGCCGGACGCCGTACTGGCCTATATCGAGGCGCACGAACTGTATCGTGCGCCCAACTGACGGTGCCTCTGGCGCCTCATCCAACGAGTTGAACGAGTTTTATATGACCAAGCAGAAAATTTACGGCGAAGAACTGGTCGCAGTGACCAAGGCCGCGCTGGAAGACGTCAAGGCCCAGGATATCCAGGTCATCGACGTGCGCGAAAAGCACAGCCTGACCGACTACATGATCATTGCCACCGGTACCTCCAACCGCCAGATCAACGCGATGGCCGAAAAGGTTCGCGAAGCGGTCAAGGCCAAGGGCGCACAGCCACTGGGCGAAGAAGGCAAGGGCGATAGCGACTGGGTACTGCTGGACCTGAACGACGTCATCGTGCACATGATGACTGCCGCTGCCCGCCAGTTCTATGACCTGGAGCGCCTGTGGCAGGGTGCCGAGCAAAGCCGTGCTGCCGATGGCAAGCACCACAGCCCGGACCATGCCCACGAGTATTCCGACAAGCTCAAAGACCGCGAATAAGGATAGCGCTGTGCGTCTGCGCCTTATTGCGGTCGGCTCGCGCATGCCGAAGTGGGTCGAGGAAGGCTGGCATGAATATGCCAAGCGCCTGCCTGCCGAGCTGTCGCTGGAGCTGGTGGAAATCCCGCTGAACACCCGTGGCAAGAATGCCGATGTCGCCCGCCTGATCCGTCAGGAGGGCGAAGCCATGCTGAGCAAGGTGCAGCCCGGGGAACGCATCGTCACCCTCGAGGTCCATGGCAAGCCCTGGAGTACCGAGCAGCTGGCGACCGAGCTGGACCGCTGGCGGCTGGATGCGCGCACGGTCAATTTGATGGTGGGAGGCCCGGAAGGCCTGGCGCCTGAGGTTTGCGCGCGCGCCGAGCAGCGCTGGTCGCTGTCGCCGCTGACCCTGCCGCACCCGTTGGTAAGGATACTCATCGGCGAGCAGATCTACCGCGCCTGGACCGTGTTGTCCGGGCACCCTTACCACAAATGAGCCTGTAAGCAGTCCGATGTCGCAGCCGATCCGTCTCAAGGACCACGAGAAAGACGCCCGCCTGGTGCGCAACCGCGTCGTGGTCGGCGCAGTGGCGGTCATGCTGCTTATTTGCGTGCTGATCGCCCGGCTGTACTACCTGCAGATCATTCAGTACGACTACCACTCGACGCTGTCGGAGAACAACCGGGTGCATGTGCAGCCGATCCCGCCAACCCGCGGGCTGATCTTCGACCGCAACGGCGTGATCGTTGCCGACAACCGGCCCAGCTTCAGCCTGTCGATGACCCGCGAACGTGCGGGTAACTGGCAGGAAGTGCTGGATACCATCGTTGAAGTGCTGGAACTGACGGATGATGATCGGGCGCTGTTCGAGAAGCGCATGCGCCAAGGCCGCCGGCCGTTCGAGCCGGTGCCGATCCTGTTCGAGCTCAACGAAGAACAGATCGCCCGGGTGGCGGTGAACCAGTTCCGCCTGCCGGGCGTCGAAGTGGTGGCGCAGCTGGTGCGGCATTACCCGCAGGGGGCGCACTTTGCGCATTCCGTGGGGTATGTGGGGCGGATCAACGAAAAAGAACTGAAAACCCTCGACCCGGTGAACTACAGCGGCACCCACCATATTGGCAAGACCGGCATCGAGCGCTTCTACGAAGATGCCCTGCACGGCCAGGTGGGTTACGAGGAAGTCGAAACCAACGCCCGGGGCCGGGTGTTGCGGGTGCTCAAACGCACCGACCCCAAGCCGGGCAAGGACATCGTGCTGAGCCTGGACATCAAACTGCAGGAAGCCGCCGAAGCCGCCCTGGGTGGCCGCCGTGGTGCAGTAGTGGCGCTTGACCCGCGAACAGGCGAAGTGCTGGCCATGGTCAGCCAGCCCAGCTTCGACCCCAACCTGTTTGTCACCGGCATCAGCTTCAAGGCCTATGCCGAGCTGCGCGAGTCGATTGATCGGCCGCTGTTCAACCGTGTGCTGCGTGGCCTGTACCCGCCGGGTTCGACCATCAAGCCGGCGGTGGCCATCGCCGGCCTCGACAGTGGCGTAGTCAATGCCAGTAGCCGGGTGTTCGACCCGGGCTACTACCAGTTGCCCAACTACGACCACAAGTACCGTAACTGGAACCGCTCCGGGGATGGCTGGGTCGACCTGGACACCGCGATCATGCGTTCCAACGACACCTATTTCTACGACCTTGCGCACAAGATGGGCATCGATCGGCTGTCCAGCTACATGAACAAGTTCGGTATCGGCCAGCGGGTGTCCCTCGACATGTTCGAGGAATCTGCCGGGCTGATGCCTTCGCGCGAGTGGAAGCGCGCCACCCGCCGCCAGGCCTGGTTCCCCGGCGAAACTTTGATCCTCGGCATCGGCCAGGGCTACATGCAGGCGACACCGCTGCAACTGGCCCAGGCCACGGCACTGATCGCCAACAAGGGCGTGTGGAACCGCCCGCACCTGGCCAAGACCATCGAAGGCCAGCAGCCGGTAGATGAAAACCCGATGGAAGACATCGTGCTGCGCGACAAGTCTGACTGGGCCAAGGTTACCCATGGCATGGAGCAGGTGATGCACGGCGCCCGTGGTACGGCGCGCAAGGCCGCAGCCGGTGCCCAGTATCGTATTGCCGGCAAGAGCGGTACCGCCCAGGTGGTGGCGATCAAGCAGGGCGAGAAGTACGACCGCAACAAACTCCAGGAGCGCCACCGCGACCATGCGCTGTTCGTCGCCTTTGCCCCGGCCGAAGCCCCAAAGATCGTGGTCTCGGTAATGGTCGAGAACGGTGAGTCCGGTTCGGGTGTGGCCGCGCCGGTGGTGCGTCAGATCATGGACGCCTGGCTGCTCGACGAAAATGGCCGGCTCAAGCCCGAGTTCGCGCCTGCCACCGTTACCCAGGAATCGGCCCTGTGATGAACAATTTCGATCGCATACTCTCCAGCGAGGATGTGATGCGTCGGCGCGCCAGCTTCCTGCAGCGCATCCATATTGATGGCCCCTTGCTGGTCATCCTGCTGACCCTCGCGGCCGGCAGCCTATTCGTGCTCTATTCGGCCAGTGGCAAGAACTGGGACCTGCTGCTCAAGCAGGCCACCTCGTTCGGCATCGGCCTGGTGTCGATGTTCGTCATCGCCCAGCTGGAGCCGCGCTTCATGGCCCGCTGGGTGCCACTGGCGTACCTGGCCGGGGTGCTGTTGCTGGTGGTGGTGGACGTGATGGGCCACAACGCCATGGGCGCCACGCGCTGGATCAACATCCCCGGGGTGATCCGCTTCCAGCCCTCGGAGTTCATGAAGATCATCATGCCGGCGACCATCGCCTGGTACTTGTCCAAGCGCACCTTGCCGCCGCACCTGAAACACGTGGCAATAAGCCTGGTGTTGATCGGTGTGCCGTTCATTCTTATCGTGCGTCAGCCGGACCTGGGCACAGCGCTGCTGATTTTGGCCTCCGGCGCCTTCGTGCTGTTCATGGGCGGTCTGCGCTGGCGCTGGATTCTCAGCGTGCTGGCGGCGGCAGTGCCGGTGGCGGTGGCGATGTGGTTCTTTGTCATGCACGACTACCAGAAACAGCGGGTACTGACCTTCCTCGACCCGGAAAGCGACCCATTGGGTACCGGCTGGAACATCATCCAGTCCAAGGCTGCCATCGGCTCGGGCGGGGTATTCGGCAAGGGCTGGCTGCTCGGCACCCAGTCGCACCTGGACTTCCTCCCGGAAAGCCACACCGACTTCATCATTGCCGTGCTCGGTGAGGAGTTTGGCCTGGTGGGTATCTGCCTGCTGCTGATCGTCTACCTGCTGCTGATCGGCCGTGGCCTGATGATTACCGCGCAGGCGCAGACCCTGTTTGGCAAGCTGCTCGCGGGCAGCCTGACCATGACGTTCTTTGTGTACGTGTTCGTCAATATCGGCATGGTCAGCGGCCTGCTGCCCGTGGTGGGCGTGCCGCTGCCTTTTATCAGCTATGGCGGAACATCGTTGGTGACGCTGTTGTCAGCGTTTGGCGTTTTAATGTCGATCCATACGCACCGCAAATGGATCGCGCAGGTTTGAATAAGGTGAACAATTTCATGCAAGCAGTGCGTAACTGGGCTGCCCGTTGTGCGCCGTGGGTCGGCGCGGTGGGCCTGTTCGGCGCTGTACAGCTGGCCCATGCCGGCGATTATGACGGCTCGCCGAAGGTGGCCGAGTTCGTTGGCGAGATGAGCCGCGACTACGGTTTTGCCCCTGAACAGCTGATGGGCGTGTTCCGTGAGGTTCAGCGCAAGCAGTCGATCCTCGATGCCATTTCGCGGCCGGCCGAACGGGTAAAACCGTGGAAGGACTACCGGCCGATGTTCATTACCGATGCGCGCATTGCCCGTGGTGTGGACTTCTGGCGCCAGCATGAGGCAGTACTGGCACGTGCCGAGCGGGAATACGGCGTGCCGGCGCAATACATTGTCGCGATCATCGGCGTGGAAACCTTCTTCGGCCGCAATACCGGCAACTACCGCGTGATCGACGCCTTGTCGACATTGGGCTTCGACTACCCGCCGCGGGCCGAATTCTTCCGCAAGGAGCTGCGTGAGTACCTGCTGTTGGCGCGTGACGAGCAGCTCGACCCGCTGACGCTCAAGGGTTCCTACGCGGGCGCCATGGGCCTGCCGCAGTTCATGCCTAGCAGCTTCCGCAACTACGCGGTGGACTTTGATGGCGACGGCCACATCAATATCTGGAACAACCCGGACGATGCCATCGGCAGCGTGGCCAGCTACTTCAAGCGCCACGGCTGGGTCGCCGGCGAGGGCGTGGTCAGCCGCGCCTGGGTCCAGGGCGAGCGCGCCGAACAGGGCCTGACCACCGGTATCGAACCGGTCAAGACGGTCGGGGAGTTGCGTAGCCTGGGTTGGTCGGTTCATGATTCGCTGCGCGATGATCTGCCGGTTACCGCTTTCCGTCTCGAGGGTGACAATGGCCCCGAATACTGGATGGGCCTGAAGAACTTCTACGCGATCACGCGTTACAACCGCAGCGTGATGTATGCCATGGCGGTGCATCAGCTCGCGGAACAGCTGGTTCAAGTACGGGGCGTCAAGTAATGCGCGCAATCATCTCTGCCAATTCCTTCAAGCTGCTCACCTGCCTCGCCGTCGGCGTGGTGCTGGCCAGTTGCTCTTCCAGCCGCCCGACCCAGCAGCAAAGCAGTGGCAACGCGGTGCGCAGCCAACCGGGCCTGGACATCAACCGGGCGCACAAGGACGGCGCACCGTGGTGGGACGTGGATGTGAACAAGATCCCCGACGCCACGCCGACCGTGCACACCGGCAACTACAAGGCCAACCCGTACACGGTGCTGGGCAAGACCTACTACCCGATGCAGGACTCGCGCAATTACCGCGCCGAGGGCACGGCGTCATGGTACGGCACCAAGTTCCACGGGCAGAACACCGCCAACGGCGAGCTGTACGACCTGTACGGCATGAGCGCTGCGCACAAGACCCTGCCGCTGCCGGCCTACGTCAAGGTGACCAACCTGGCCAACGGCCGTAGCGTGGTGCTGCGGGTCAACGACCGTGGCCCGTTCTATTCCGACCGCATCATCGACCTGTCCTATGCCGCGGCGAAAAAGCTCGGTTATGCCGAAATCGGTACCGCGCATGTGCGTGTCGAGGGCATCGACCCGCAGCAATGGTGGGCCCAGCGCGGGCAAACCCCGCCGATGGTGCTGAAAGAGCCGCAAGTGGCGCAGACCCAGGCGATCCCGGCCACGACCGGGCGCGTCGAGCAATGGACCCCGCCGCCACAGCAGCACGCAGCGCCAGTGGTGCCGGTGCAGGTGGGGGGTAACAACGTGCCTGGCGGCAACGGTGGCAGCTTCCTGCAGGTGGGCGCTTTCGCCAACCCGGACGCCGCTGAACTGCTGCGCTCCAAGCTCAGCACCATGGTCAGCGCGCCGGTGTTCATCAGCTCGATCGTGCGTAACCAGCAGACCCTGCACCGCGTGCGCCTGGGGCCGATCGGCAGCCAGGGCGAGATCCAGCAGGCACAAGACAGCATCCGCCTGGCGAACTTGGGGCAGGCCAAGCTGGTCACAGCTGACTGACAGTGGCAGTGCAGCCTTGATGTGCTGTGCGTAGGAGCGGCCTTGTGTCGCGATCGGGCCGCGAAGCGGCCCCGGGATATCTGCATGAATGCAACAATTGCCGGGGCTGCTTTGCAGCCCGATCGCGACACAAGGCCGCTCCTACAGTGACTGCGTTCCCATGCAACGCCACCGTTAAACTGTCGGTTTTGTCATGAATTGCCGGGCACGGCCATGTACAATGTCGGCTTTTGCCCGCAGCGACATAAAGCCGCACTTTGATTTACAAATGCCGGCGGGCCAGGCCTACGGCCATAAAACTAGACTGACTGGCGCTGGGCACATGATCTTGCCCAGGGAACATCAGACCATTAGCGATTTTCGAGAGACGGATGAACATCACCAACCTTGCCAAACGACTTTGCCTGCCCGTACTGCTGTTGATCACGCCTGCCGCCTTCGCGGCTGAGCAGATGACACCGGCACCACCGCAACTGGCAGCCAAGTCCTACGTACTCATGGACGCGTCCAGCGGCAACGTGCTGGTCGAGAACAACGGTGACGAGCGCCTGCCGCCAGCCAGCCTGACCAAGCTGATGACCGCCTACATCGCCACCCTGGACATCCGCCGTGGCCAGATCGGCGAAAACGACCCGGTGACCGTCAGCGAAAACGCCTGGCGTACCGGCGGTTCGCGCATGTTCATCAAGGTGGGCAGCCAGGTCACGGTCAGCGACCTGCTGCACGGCATCATCATCCAGTCCGGCAACGACGCCTCGGTCGCCCTGGCCGAGCACATCGCCGGCAGCGAAGACGCTTTCGCCGACATGATGAACAAGACGGCTGCCGACCTGGGCATGAGCAACAGCCACTTCATGAACCCGACCGGCCTGCCGAACCCGGAGCACTACTCGTCTGCCCACGACATGGCGACCCTGGCCCGTGCGATCATCAACGTCGACCCGGCCCACTACGCCATCTACTCGCAGAAAGAGTTCTTCTGGAACAACATCAAGCAGCCTAACCGCAACCTGCTGCTGTGGCGTGACAAGACTGTCGATGGTCTGAAAACCGGCCACACCGACGAAGCCGGCTACTGCATGGTGGCTTCGGCCGTTCGCGATGGCCAGCGCCTGATCGCCGTGGTGTTCGGTACCAACAGCGAGCAATCGCGTGCCGCCGAGACCCAGAAGCTGCTGACGTATGGCTTCCGCTTCTTCGAAACCCAGACTTTCTACCAGAAGGGTACCGAGCTGACCCAGGCTCCGGTATGGAAGGGCGCCTCCAGCATCGTCAAGGCCGGCCTGGCCGACGACCTGACCATGACTATGCCTAAAGGCCAATTGAAGCGCCTTCAGGCTTCGATGACCATGAACCCGCAAATTACTGCGCCTATCGCCAAAGGTGACGTGATCGGTAAAGTGGAAGTCAAACTGGACGAGAAAGTGGTTCACAGCGCCGACCTGATCGCCCTTGATGGCGTCGAGGAAGGTGGTTTCTTCCGCCGTATGTGGGATAGCATCCGTCTATTCTTCTATGGCTTGTTCAACTGATACGTGACCTGCAAGCCCCCGCGTATCACGCGGGGGCATTGTTGTTGCCACGGCTTACGAGGCCGTTTCCGCCATGAGCGAACCAGACGTAAAGTCGCACAAGATCGAATTCCCTTGCGCCGATTACCCGATCAAGGTCATCGGTGACACCGTTGTCGGCTTCAAGGACACGGTCATCGAGATTCTCAGCAAGCACGCCAAGGTCGACCTTTCCACGCTGGCCGAACGCCAGAGCAAGGAAGGCAAGTACACCACCGTGCAATTGCACATCGTTGCGGAAAGCGAGAACCAGCTGCACGATATCAACAGTGCCCTGCGCGCTACCGGCATCGTGAAAATGGTGCTCTGATGTCCGCCTGCCTCGGTTTTCGCGAACTTGGCCTGCAGCCCTATGAACCGGTGCTGGAGGCCATGCGTCGCTTCACCGAGCAGCGCAGCCCGGACAGCCAGGATGAAGTCTGGCTGGTCGAGCACCCCGCAGTCTTCACCCAGGGCCAGGCCGGCAAGGCCGAGCACCTGCTGGTGCCGGGCGACATCCCGGTGGTGCAGACCGACCGCGGTGGCCAGGTGACCTACCATGGCCCCGGGCAGCTGGTGGCCTACCTGCTGCTGGATGTACGCCGGCTGGGTTTTGGCGTGCGTGAGCTGGTCAGCCGTATCGAGCAGACCCTGGTTGATCTGCTTGCCAGTTATGACGTCCAGGCTGCGGCCAAGCCCGATGCGCCGGGCGTCTATGTCGACGGAGCGAAAATCGCCTCCCTCGGCCTGCGAATTCGCAATGGCCGTTCGTTCCACGGCCTTGCCCTGAACGTGGACATGGACCTTGCGCCATTCCGCCGAATCAACCCCTGCGGTTATGCGGGGCTGGCGATGACCCAGCTGCGTGACCTGGCAGGCCCGATCGAACTCGACGAGGTCAGGACAAGGCTGCGCGGACAGCTGGTCAAGCACCTCGACTACGCAGAGCAGACGACCCTCACGGGCGGAATCGACTGAATATGACAACTGTGCAAGAAGCCGTGCCGAACCTGATAACCACCCAGGATGTCACCCCGCGCCCAGCGCCGAAGAAGGTGGAAGCTGGGGTAAAACTGCGGGGCGCCGACAAGGTCGCGCGCATCCCGGTAAAGATCATCCCTACCGATGAGCTGCCGAAAAAGCCCGACTGGATTCGCGTGCGTATCCCGGTATCGCCCGAGGTAGACCGCATCAAGCAACTGCTGCGCAAGCACAAGCTGCACAGCGTGTGTGAAGAGGCCTCCTGCCCGAACCTGGGCGAGTGCTTCTCCGGTGGTACCGCCACCTTCATGATCATGGGTGACATCTGCACCCGTCGCTGCCCGTTCTGCGATGTTGGCCACGGCCGGCCGAAGCCGCTGGACCTGGACGAGCCGAAAAACCTGGCAGTCGCCATTGCCGACCTGCGCCTGAAGTACGTGGTTATCACCTCGGTGGACCGCGACGACCTGCGTGACGGTGGTGCCCAGCACTTTGCCGACTGCATCCGGGAAATCCGCGCGCTGTCGCCGGGCGTACAGCTGGAAACCCTGGTGCCGGACTACCGCGGCCGTATGGACGTGGCGCTGGAAATCACCGCGCAAGAGCCGCCGGATGTGTTCAACCACAACCTCGAAACCGTACCGCGCCTGTACAAGGCTGCGCGCCCGGGTTCGGACTACGACTGGTCGCTGGACCTGCTGCAGAAGTTCAAGCAGCTGGTACCGCATGTACCGACCAAGTCGGGCCTGATGCTCGGCTTGGGCGAGACCGACGAAGAAGTGATCGAAGTGATGCACCGCATGCGCGAGCATGACATCGACATGCTCACCCTCGGCCAGTACCTGCAGCCGTCGCGTAGCCACCTGCCGGTACAGCGCTTCGTCCACCCGGACACCTTCGCCTGGTTCGCCGAGGAAGGCTACAAGATGGGCTTCAAGAACGTTGCTTCTGGCCCGCTGGTGCGTTCTTCGTACCACGCCGACCAACAGGCGCACGAAGCCAAGATCAAGCTCTGAGCCTGGGCTGAAACACAAATGCCGATGCTTGCCGAAAAGGTAACGTCGGCATTTTTTTTTGCCGGCGACAAGCCATAAGCTACACGCGACAAGATGTCTGGAGCTGCATGATGAATTGTGTCGATACCCTTCCCGTACATTTGCACAGGGCGATTCCGCAGGGCGCCTGCTTCGCCATCATTGCGCCGGCGGGCTCGGCGCGGCTGGATACGCACAAGGTCAGCCAGTGGTTCGCTGATCGCGGCTACCGTTGCCGCATTTACCCAGGTGCCCTGCAGGCTCAGGGTTACCTGGCAGGCCCGGACCCGCAGCGGCTGCAGGACCTGCACGATGCCTTTGCCGACCCGGCGATCGACGCCATCCTGTGCATGCGCGGCGGTTACGGCAGCATGCGCCTGCTCGACCAGCTGAATTTCGAGCTGATCCGGCGCAACCCCAAGCCACTGATCGGCTACAGCGACATAACCGCGCTGCACACAGCGCTGTACCGCCATTGCGGGATGCTTACCTTCCATGGCGGGATGCTCAATGCCGACCTGCTGGGGGGCAAGCTGGCGCCGACCGAGTCGTCACTGCTGGCGCAACTAGGCGGGCATGTGCGTGCAGGTGAGCAGATCGTGCACCCGGCAGAGTTCGCGTTGGACAGTGTGTTGCCGGGTGAGGCCCGCGGGCCGTTGCTGGGGGGCAACCTGTCGATGCTGGGCGCGACCATGGGCACGCTTGCCGAACTGGATACCCAGGGCTGCATCTTGTTCATCGAGGACGTCAACGAGCCGCTGTACCGGGTGGACCGGTTGCTGACCCAGATGCGCCTGGCGGGCAAACTGGCGGGGATCAAGGGCGTGCTGGTGGGGGATTTTGCCGGGATTACCACGGCGGCGTTGGCGCCGTTACTGGTGGAGACCTTCGGGCCGCTGGGCGTGCCGGTGCTGGCCGGGTGGCGCAGTGGGCATTGTGACCCGAATGTGTGCTTGCCGCTGGGGGCCAGGGTCAGGCTGGACTGTGGTCGGCAGAGCCTGGTGTTGGAGCAGGACCTGTTTCAGGCTTGAGACTTTTGGGGCTGCGTTGCAGCCCATCGCCGGCAAGCCAGCTCCCACAGGTCCTGTGCTGTCTGTCAGGCCTGTCCATCCCTGTGGGAGCTGGCTTGCCGGCGATGGGGCGCAAAGCGGCCCCTAAAATCTCACTGGCTACGCAAGCTCTCAAGCAACTTATGGGTCGGATACCCATCCGCCGGCCACCCCAGCCCTTGCTGGGCATTGCGAATGGCCTTGCGGGTATTGGCACCGATAATGCCATCTGCATTGCCCGCCTCATGCCCACGGCTGTTCAGCAGGTTCTGCAATTCCATGCGTTCGCTGCGGCTGAGCGGCAGGTCTTCCTTAGGCCAGCTGCCGGCAATGAAGCCCCAGCCACTGAAGCGATCGCCCAGCAGGCTGACCGCCAACGCATAGGACGACGAGTTGTTGTACTTGAGGATGGCGCGGAAGTTGTCCAGTACCAGGAACGCCGGCCCACGTGCGCCCGCGGGCAGTAGCAGGGCGGCAGACAGCTGGTTGCTACCTGCCGGCAATTGCGTGCCTGCCGGCAACTTCACGCCCATTGCCAGCCATTCGCTGACCGGCTTGCGCAGCGCGCCATCGGCCTGCCAGAAGTCGAAATCAGCAGGTACCTGCACTTCGAAGCCCCATGGCTGGCCACGCTTCCAGCCCGAGCTCTGCAGGTAGTGCGCAGTAGAGGCCAGGGCGTCCGGGGTGCTGTTCCAGATGTCGCGGCGGCCATCGCCGTCAAAGTCCACGGCATGGGTGTTATAGGTGGTCGGGATAAACTGGGTCTGGCCCATGGCCCCGGCCCACGAGCCGCGCATGGCTTCAGGCTGGATGTCGCCATGCTGGATGATCTGCAGGGCGGCGATCAACTGGTCCTGGGCGAACTGCGGACGGCGACCTTCGTAGGCCAGGGTCGCCAGCGAGCGGATAACCGACTTGCTGCCCTGGAACTGGCCGAAGTTGCTCTCCATGCCCCATACCGCGACCAATACCTGGCGGTCGACGCCATAGCGTTGCTCGAGGCGGGTCAGCAGGTCGGCGTTCTGCTCCAGCAGCCTCTTGCCGTTGCGCACACGCAGTGGCGACAGGGCGCCTTCGAGGTATTCCCATACTGGGCGGGTGAACTCTGGTTGGCTGCGGTCGGCCTTGATCACGTCCAGGTCGGGGGTAACACCGAGGAAGGCGCGGTCGAAGGTGCTTGGCGAAATACCGGCTTGCAGTGCCTGCTGGCGGAAGCCTGCCTGCCATTGGGCGAAGGTTTGCAGAGGCTGGACTTCAGTGCTGACGTCTGGCGTTGCACCGGGCACGGTTACCACGGGCGCGGGTTGCGCGGGGGCCAGCGGCAGCGCGTCGGCGGCGGTGGGTTTTTCCGCGCAGGCAACGAGCAGGATGAAGCTGGAGGCCGCGATCAGCTGGCGGGTTTCCCAGCGGGGAAGAAGACGGAAGAGCATGCACAGATCCAGAATTGCAGGTCAGGTGACGACCATACCATGCCTGCGCTTGCGATGCTTTCATGCCGCCAAAAAGTAGGAAGCCTCCCAATCTCTCGATTGGAAGGCTTCGCGGCGGTAGCTGCCTTTGCCTTTTTCCGGTTGTTCCTGGCGGCAGCGGAACAGCGGTTGGGCGATGATTGATTTGGCCTTGTTGGGGCCGTGCTTTTTCGGCTTTTTGCTCATGGCGGGGTTCCCGTGGTGGGTGGGTTTCGGGGTGCAATGTAGGGCCCTGGCTGTGTGAGGGCCAATTGATTGTGTATATGGTTGAGATCCTGGGGCTGCTCTGCAGCCCATCGCGACACAAGGCCGCTCCTACAGGGAATACGCGATCTCCTGTAGGAGCGGCCTTGCCGGGGCGCCGGACCGGTCGGATGGGGCGCGAAGCGGCCCCAAGTTATTCAGGGGGGAGTGCCAGGCGCTGGCCAGCCATCAGCAGCGACAAGCGCGCCAGGCCGGTCCAGGGCGAGCCTTCGGCCTGGCCCTTGATCTGCGCATCGATGCGCTGGGCATCCTGCAGCAGCTGCGCCCAGCGCTGCGCCGATAGGCGCTGCAAAGCCTTGCTGACCAGCGGCCGGCGTTTGTCCCAGATGGGCGGGCGGGCCTGGCTGAACGCCTTGTCCAGCGGCACGCCCTGGCTGAACTGCTGGGCCAGCCCGGCCAGTTGACGCAACTCGCGGGCCAGGGCCCAGAGAACCACCGGTGGCTCCACGCCTTCACCGCGCAAGCCTTCGAGCATGCGCAGGGCATGGGCGGCTTCGCCGTTGAGAATGGCATCGACCAGGCCGAAGACATCGAAACGGGCACTGTCGGCGACAGCCGACTGCACGGTTTCTACGGTGATCTGGCTGCCTTCGGCCAGCAGTTTGAGCTTTTCGATCTCCTGCGCGGCGGCCAGCAGGTTGCCTTCGACGCGCGCGGCAATCAGGTCGACGGCGTCACGCTGTGCCGACAGGCCGGCTTGCTGCAGGCGCTGGTTGATCCACTGCGGCAGCTGGTGCACATCCACCGGCCAGATCTGGATGAACTGGCAATGAGCGCCTTCGATCAAGGCCTTGCCCCACTTGGTCTTCTGCGCGCTGGCGTCGAGTTTGGGCAGGCTGATAAGCAGCAAGGTGTCTTCAGCGGGGTTGGCGCAGTATTCCATCAAGGCAGCGGCGCCCTTGTCACCGGGCTTGCCCGAGGGCAGGCGCAGCTCCAGCAGGCGGCGCTGGGCGAACAGCGACAGGCTGGCGCCCGCCTGGAGCAGGGTGCCCCAGTCGAAGTTGGCGTCGGCACTGAATACCTGACGTTCGTCGAAACTTTGCTGGCGCGCGGCATGGCGGATGGCGTCGGCGGCTTCCTGGCACAGCAGCGGGTCATCGCCGCTGACCACGTAGACCGGGGCCAAGGCGCCTTGCAGGTGCTTGTTGAGTTGGGCGGGGGCGAGCTTCATGGCGAGCAGGTGGGGCACCCGAAGGTGCCCCGCACGGGCTTAGTTGCCCGGGATTTCCAGTGGCGATTGCTGCGGCGTTTCTGCCTGCTGGCGGCGGGCAGCCTCCAGTGCGGCAGCTTCAGCCTGGGCGCGCTGGTCGGCTTTGTGCTGCAGTTCGTCCAGTTGGGCCGGGCTCAGCTGCTGCAGGCGCACGACCATAGAGTTGACCAGGTCGCGACGCATTTCCTGGCGGGAGCGGGCGGCTTCCTGCTCGGAACCGGTGATGTTCGAGGCATCACGCACGTAGACCTTGCGTACTTCCAGCTTGTCGCTGAGCAGTTCCAGGTTGTTCAGGCCCTGAATGCTGTAGTTGAGTTCGGTGGTCAGTTCGTATTCGGCGGTGCGGTTGCCGCTGTTGTAGCTGGCCGAACGCTCGCGCTGCTGTTCGTTGGTCAGCACTAGGCGGTAGGGCGCGCCGGTATGCACGTTAACGCCGCTGTTCTTGAGCACCTGGCGCAACTCGGTCACGGTAGGCCCGTAGGCATCCCGCGCGCTAACGTCCATTTCCTTGATGCTCAACTCGTTGGTGCCAGTGCCGCGCAGCTGGAAACCGCAGGCGCTGAGCATGACCGCCAGGCCGATTACCAGCAAATTGCGTTTGATCATGTTGTTGCTCCCTTGTGGGCCTGTTCCGCCCGCCCGCAGTGGCTGCGGGCGGGCGTTGCCATCAGTTGGCGACGATGTTGACCAGCTTGCCAGGTACCACGATGACCTTGCGGATGGCCAGGCCATCGATGAAGCGCAGGACGTTCTCGTTGCTGCGCGCGGCAGCTTCGATTTCTTCGCGGCTGGCGGCGGCCGGCATTTCGACCTGACCACGCAGCTTGCCGTTGACCTGCACCACCAGGGTAACGGTGTCCTGGACCAGGGCGGCTTCGTCTACGGCTGGCCAGCCGGCATCGATCACGGCCTGCTGGTGGCCCAGTTGCTGCCACAGCTCGTGGGAGATGTGCGGGGTGATCGGCGCCAGCAACAGGGTCACGGCTTCCAGGCCTTCCTGCAGCAGGGCACGGTCCTGTTCGGTGGCTTGCGGGGCCTTTTCCAGCACGTTCATCACGGTCATCACCTGGGCGATGGCGGTGTTGAACTTGTGGTACTGGCCGACGTCGGTGCTGGCCTGCTTGATGGCCGCGTGGATGGCGCGGCGGATGACCTTTTGCGCGTCGTCCAGGGTGGCGATGTCCAGCTTGCCTGCCGGGCCTTGGGCCACGTGGGCCTGGGCCAGGCGCCAGACACGGCGCAGGAAGCGGCTGGCACCTTCGACGCCGGAGTCGGACCATTCCAGGCTCGCATCAGGTGGCGAGGCGAACATCATGAACAGGCGGCAGGTGTCGGCGCCGTACTGATCGATCATTGATTGCGGGTCGACGCCGTTGTTCTTCGACTTCGACATCTTCTCGGTGCCGCCGATTTCCACCGGCAGGCCGTCGGTCTTCAGGCGAGCGCCAGTGATCTTGGCCTTGGCATCGCGCTCGATTTCGACATCGGCCGGGTTGAACCAGTCCTTGCCGCCGTTGCTGGCCACACGGTAGTAGGTTTCGGCGACTACCATGCCCTGGGTCAGCAGGTTCTTGAACGGCTCGTTCGAGGTGACCAAGCCTTCGTCACGCATCAGCTTGTGGAAGAAGCGCGCGTACAGCAGGTGCAGGATGGCGTGTTCGATACCCCCGATGTACTGGTCGACCGGCAGCCAGTGGTTGGCCGCTTTCGGGTCGACCATGCCACCTTCGTAGTTAGGCGAGGCGTAGCGGGCGAAGTACCAGGACGACTCGACGAAGGTGTCCATGGTGTCGGTTTCGCGCTTCGCTGCAGTGCCGCATTTCGGGCAGCTGCATTCGTAGAACTCTGGCATGCGCGCCAGCGGCGAACCGGCGCCGTCCGGCACTACGTTCTCCGGCAGGGTGACCGGCAGCTGGTCTTCCGGCACTGGCACGTCACCGCAGGAAGGGCAGTGAATGATCGGGATCGGGCAGCCCCAGTAGCGCTGGCGGCTGATACCCCAGTCGCGCAGGCGGAACTGGGTACGCGATTTGCCCAGCTCCTTGCGGATCAGGGCAGCTTCGATGGCGTCGAAGGCGCCGGCGAAGTCCAGGCCGTCGAACTCGGCGGAGTTGATCAGCTGGCCGTGTTCGCCATAGGCGTCCTGCCACTCGTTGCCGACTTCATCGCCAGCGCTGGTGCGCACCACGGCCTTGACCGGCAGGTTGTACTTGTGGGCGAACTCGAAGTCGCGCTCGTCGTGGGCGGGTACGGCCATTACCGCGCCATCGCCGTAATGCATCAGCACGTAGTTGGCGACCCACACCGGCAGCTTCTCACCGGTCAGCGGGTGCTCGACCAGCAGGGAAGTGGCCATGCCCTTCTTCTCCTGGGTGGCCATGTCGGCTTCGGCGACGCTGCCGCCCTTGCACTCGTCGATGAACGCCTGCAGCGCCGGGTTGCCCTGGGCGGCCTGGGTGGCCAGCGGGTGTTCGGCGGCGACGGCGACGTAGGTGGCGCCCATCAGCGTGTCGGGACGGGTGGTGAAGACCTTGAGCGCGCCTTCGTGGCCGATGCTGGCCTGGTCGTACGGGAACTGCACTTCCATGCCGCGCGACTTGCCGATCCAGTTGCGCTGCATGGTCTTGACCTGCTCAGGCCAGCCCGGCAGCTCGTCGAGGCTTTCCAGCAGCTCGTCGGCGTAGTCGGTGATGCGGAAGTAGTACATCGGGATTTCGCGCTTTTCGATCAGCGCGCCGGAACGCCAGCCACGGCCGTCGATGACCTGCTCGTTGGCCAGCACGGTCTGGTCGGCCGGGTCCCAGTTCACGGTCCCGTTCTTGCGGTAGATGATGCCTTTCTCGAACAGGCGGGTGAACAGCCACTGCTCCCAACGGTAGTAGTCGGGCTTGCAGGTGGTGACTTCACGTGCCCAGTCGATGGCCAGGCCCAGGCTCTTGAGCTGGGTCTTCATGTAGTCGATGTTTTCGTACGTCCACTTGGCCGGGGCGACGTTGTTCTTCATCGCCGCGTTTTCCGCAGGCATGCCGAAAGCGTCCCAGCCCATTGGCTGCAGGACGTTCTTGCCCAGCATGCGCTGGTAGCGGGCAATCACGTCGCCGATGGTGTAGTTGCGCACGTGGCCCATGTGTAGCTTGCCGCTCGGGTACGGGAACATCGATAGGCAATAGTAGGTGTCTTTGCCTGGCTGTTCGGTAACAGCGAACGATTGTTGCTCGTCCCAGAAGTTCTGGGCGGCGGCTTCGATATCACGGGGCGTGTATTGTTCGTGCATGGCTACTTTTGGCTGAGAGAGAAGAGACCTTGTTCCAGGCAGCGGAACCTCGCTGCGTCCGGCACTCCGGTGTCGTTTAGAGTGAACGCCGTAGCATACAGCAGCGCTGCGCATCGTGGGAAACCTTCGTTGCGAATGGCCGCTGGTCGCGGCACACGGCTGCTTTTTGCAACGACGCTAAGCTCAGGTGTGGGGGGAGATATTCTTATCTTCAATGAGGTGAACGGATGGGAGAGACGCAGCTACCCGCAATCAGACCGGAGCTTTACGAGCGCCTGATCGACCGGCTTGGCCTGGCACTGGAAACCGCCAGGACTTCGGTGCGATTGCGCGACGAGATGCCAGCCGAGCTGGAATTGCGTGGTCTGAGCCACGCAGAGTTCGAAGTGATCAAGGCTTACCTGGATTCACTCCCGGAGCGCCAAAACGCTGCAGTCGGCAGTTACCCACAAGCGGAGCCGACGTCGGCCAAGATCATCTGGCTCAAGGACAAGAAACGCCCCGCCAATACGGCGAGATCCAGGACGCTGCCACATCGCTAGCCGTTCAGGACGCCAGGCGCAGGCCAAGCGCGCCGGTTCTTCAATATCATCACAGCTCACGTTTGGCGCCGGTCGCACCCTTGTTGACCGGCGCCGATCCTTCTAGGCTGCACCTCTGCCAAGGAGCTGTGGCCAATGCCGATCCGATTTTTCATCAAACAATGGTTGATGCCGCCGGGCATCCTGTTCCTGCTGCTGCTTGCCGCGTGGTGGTTGCGTGCGCGGCGGCCGCGGCTGGCAGCGCTGTGCTTTGTCGTGGGGCTGGGTGGCCTGTGGCTGATGAGCCTGCCGCTGGTGGTGCAGGAAACCGCCCGGGTGCTGGAGACCGAGCCGCCGCTGGCGGTGAGCGACTGGGCGGGGCTGGCCAGCCGGGCAGATGCCATCGTGGTGCTGGGTGCGGGGCGCGAGCGGGGTGACCCGGCCTGGGGCGGCACTGACCAGCCAACGGCCACGGCGCTGGAGCGTATGCGCTTTGCCGCGCAACTGGCCAAGGCGTCGGGCTTGCCGGTACTGACCAGTGGCGGGCTGCACTACGGCACGCCGCCGAGCGAGGCGCAGTTGATGGCGGATCGCTTGCATGAAGATTTCGCGGTGGCGGTGAAGTGGCGCGAAGAGGCCAGCCGCACGACCTGGGAGAACGCCCAGCTGTCGGCCAAGGTGCTGCAACCGTTGGGTATTCGTCGGGTGGTGGTGGTGACCCAGGCCTGGCACATGCAGCGCTCGCGCTGGAGCTTTGAACAGGCAGGGTTCGAGGTGGTACCGGCGCCGGTGGGGTTCCTTGGGCGCGAGCATGCACGGCCGTTCGGCGGGTTGCTGCCGGAGAGCCGGGCGATGTGGCAGAGCGGGCAGTTGGTTAATGAAGTGGTGGGGTTGGTGGGGTATCGGGTGTTTTATTGAATTCAGGTTTACGCGGTTCCTTGTAGGAGCGGCCTTGTGTCGCGATGGGCTGCGCAGCAGCCCCCGGATCTCAGCTCTATCTCAAGATTGCCGGGGCTGCTTTGCAGCCCATCGCGACGCAAGGCCGCTCCTACAGGGACCGTGTGACGCCAGCTAGACGGTCTTGGCAATGCGCCCGGCCAGCAACGCCCAGCCCAGCAGCAGCACGCAGGCAATCGCCAGCGGCCACGAACGCCATTGCAGGTATGGCGTCAGCTGCTGCATCGGCACCACCTCGCCATACAACACTGCCTGCTGGAACTGCGGAATCTGCGTGGTAATGCGGCCAAACGGGTCGATCAGCGCGGTCACGCCGTTGTTGGTGGCGCGGATCATCCAGCGGCCGGCTTCCAGTGCACGCATCTGCGCCATCTGCAGGTGCTGCAGCGGGCCGATCGACGTGCCGAACCAGGTGTCGTTGCTGATGGTCAGCAGCAGGTCGCTACGTGCCGCCAGGCTGGCAGCAAACTCCGGATAGACCACTTCGTAGCAGATGTACGGCGCAATCTGGTAACCCTTGGCCTGCAGCAGCGGCTGGTCTTCCGGCCCGCGGGCGAAGTCCGACATCGGCAGGTTGAAGAACTCGATGGCGCCGCGCAGCATGTCCTGCAGCGGCACGTACTCGCCAAACGGCACCAGCTTCTGCTTGAGGTAGGTGCCATCGCCTTCGCCGGTAACGGTAACGCCGTTGTAGTAGCGGCGCTGATGGTGCACTTCTTCACGTACCGGTACGCCCGTGATCAGCGCCGAGTGCCGCTCGGCAGCGAAGCGGCCCATCACGTCGATGTAGCCCTGGGCCTGGTCCTTGAGTATCGGCACTGCTGTTTCCGGCCAGACCAGCAGGTCCACGGGTTTGGCGGTGAAGCTCAGGTCACGGTACAGCGCCAGTTGCGCGTCGATGTGCGCCGGGTCCCATTTCAGTTCCTGCTCCACGTTGCCCTGAATTGCTGCCACTTTCAGCGGGTCGCCGGCCGGCTTGGTCCAGGCGTGGCCCTTGAGCGCCAGGCCCAGTGCCCACGGCGCCAGCAGCAATACCGCGGCAATGGCCAGGAACGACGGGCGCGCGCGCAGGCGGTGCAGGTTGCACAGCAGGGCGGCGGTCAGGGCCAGGGTGAAGGAAACCAGCCATACACCGCCCAGCGGCGCCAGGCCGGCCAAGGGGCCGTCCAGTTGGCTGTAGCCCGCGTAGAGCCAGGGGAAGCCGGTCAGGAACCAGCCGCGGAAGGCCTCTTGCAGCAGCCACAGCGCAGCGAAGCACAGGGCGTCGGCCAGTGGCGCTTCGTTGCGCCTTAGCCAGCGTGCCCATAGCCAGGTGGGCAGGGCGAAGAACCAGGCCAGGGCGGCGAAAAACGCCAGCAGCAGCAGGATTGCCAGCAACGGCGAGGCGCCGCCGTAGGTGTTCATGCTGACGTAGATCCACCAGGTGCCGGCGCCGTACAGGCCGAAACCGAACCACCAGCCCCGCCACATGGCCTGGCGCGGGCTGAGCTCGCGCAGGCCAAGGTAGAGCACGGCGATCGACAACAGCGCCAACGGCCAGATGTCGAACGGCGCCAGGGCCAGGAGGGTGGAGGCACCGGCCGCCAGGGCCAGCAGGTTACCGGGCCAGCCGGGGCGGGTGATCCAACGCATGTTTGTCCTTAACGGCTGATCGGGGTCAGGCGCAGCAAGTGTATCCGCCGGCTGTCGGCGTTGAGAATACGGAACTTGTAAGACCCGATCTCGGTGGTTTCGTTGCGCTTGGGCAAGTGGCCGAATGCACTCATCACCAGGCCGCCGACCGTGTCGAACTCGTCATCGGAAAACTCGCTGTCGAAGAACTCGTTGAAGTTCTCGATCGGGGTGAGCGCCTTGACCAGGAAGTCACCGCTGGGCAGCGGCTTGATGTAGCTGTCTTCCTCGACGTCGTGCTCGTCCTCGATATCGCCGACGATCTGCTCCAGCACGTCCTCGATGGTCACCAGGCCCGCCACACCGCCGTATTCGTCGATAACGATGGCCATGTGGTTATGGTTGGCGCGGAACTCGCGCAGCAGCACGTTCAGGCGCTTGGACTCGGGCACGAAGGTGGCCGGGCGCAGCAGGTCCTTGATGTTGAAGCTGTCGCCGTTCTCCTTGAGGATCAGCGGCAGCAGGTCTTTGGCGAGCAGAATGCCGAGCACATCGTCGTGGCTTTCGCCGATCACCGGGTAACGCGAGTGCGCGGCGTCGATCACCGCCGGCAGGAATTCGCGCGGCGACTGGCTGGCCTTGATGCTGATCATTTGCGAGCGTGGGACCATGATGTCGCGCACCTGCAGGTCGGCGACCTGGATGGCACCTTCGACAATGGTCAGCGCTTCGCTGTCCAGCAGCTTGTTCTGATGGGCTTCGCGCAGCAGCTCAAGCAGCTCCTGGCGGTTTTTCGGCTCATGGGCAAAAGCCTGGGTCAGTTTACCCAGCCAAGACTTTTGCCCGTTGCTCGATCGATCTTCGCTCATGGCGGTTCTCGTGATCCTTCGTGTATCAGTGTGTGAGAGTGTCGGTTTCATCGTCGGCGTACGGGTCAGGGTGACCCAGTTCTGCCAGCAATTCTCGTTCCAGGCCTTCCATTTCCTCGGCTTCCTCATCCTCGATGTGGTCGTAACCGAGCAAGTGCAGGCAGCCGTGGATGACCAGGTGCGCCCAGTGTGCTTCCAGCAACTTGCCTTGTTCGGCAGCCTCGCGCTCGACCACGGCTACGCAGATGACCAGGTCGCCCAGCAGCGGGATATCGAGCAGGTCATCGGGCACGTCGGCCGGGAACGACAGCACGTTGGTCGCGTAGTCCTTGTGCCGGTAGGTGTGGTTCAGCTCGCGGCCTTCGGCTTCGTCGACCAGGCGAATGGTCATTTCCGAGTCGGCGCTGCGCTGGCGCAAGGCCAGTTCGCACCAGCGGCGGAAGGCGTCGTCACCCGGGGCGGCAGCATCCGTGGCCCGTTGGATATCAAGTTCAAGCATCTTTGCCGGGCGCCTCGGGCTTGGCCTGGCGGCCTTCGAAGCGGTCATAGGCTTCGACGATACGCTGCACCAGTGGGTGACGAACCACATCTTTGGGTTGGAAGTGGGTAAAACTGATACCCGGAACGTCCTTCAGCACCTCGATGACGTGCGCCAGGCCCGACTTGGTGCCACGCGGCAGGTCGACCTGGGTAATGTCACCGGTAATCACGGCGGTGGAGCCGAAACCGATGCGGGTGAGGAACATCTTCATCTGTTCCAGCGTGGTGTTCTGGCTTTCGTCGAGGATGATGAAGCTGTTGTTCAGGGTGCGGCCACGCATGTAGGCCAGCGGGGCAATTTCGATCACCTGGCGCTCGATCAGCTTGGCGACGTGTTCGAAGCCGAGCATTTCGTACAGGGCGTCGTACAGCGGGCGCAGGTACGGGTCGATTTTCTGCGCCAGGTCACCGGGCAGGAAGCCGAGCTTTTCGCCCGCCTCGACCGCAGGGCGCACCAGCAGGATGCGGCGCACCTGTTCGCGCTCCAGCGCGTCCACCGCGCAGGCCACGGCCAGGTAGGTCTTGCCGGTACCGGCCGGGCCAATGCCGAAGTTGATGTCGTTGGCCAGGATTTCCTTGACGTAGCGCTGCTGGTTAAGCCCGCGCGGGCGGATGTTGCCCTTGCGCGTACGCAGCGAAACGCTGACCTCGTTGACGGCCGGGTTGTCGATGTTCTCGACCGCCGACTCCTGCAGGTACAGGTGCACGGTTTCCGGCGACAGGTCGGTGGCCTTGGTCTCGCGGTAGAGACGGCGCAGCAGCTGTTCGGCAGCGGAGGTGGTCTTGGGTTCGCCGATCAGTTCGAACTGATTGCCACGGTTGCGGATTTCGATGGCCAGGCGCTGTTCGATCAGGCGCAGGTGCTCGTCGAACTGGCCGCACAAGTTGGCGAAACGGTGGGCCTCGAAAGGTTCGAGGATGAAACGATGGGGTTGTATGGGTGCGTTCAAGGTCGTTTTTAGCCGCTCGACGGCAATGGAGTTGATCTCAAGAATAACCCTTGAATGGCAGTGGCGAAAGCACTGAAACGTTCAACGGTATGTATGGCCTGTTGTGGCCATCGCCGGCAAGCCAGCTCCCACAGGTACTGCACAGGCCTGGGGGTGGCGCGTTACCTGTGGGAGCTGGCTTGCCGGCGATGGGGCCGGGCCAGGCAACACAGTTCAGCAAGCCTGTCTGCTATGATGCGCCCCTTTTCTTACGCATGTGTTATCCCGCCGAACATGAGCAAACGCGAACCCGCCATCTATAAAGTGATCTTCCTCAACCAGGGGCAGGTCTTCGAGATGTACGCCAAGCAGATCTACCAGAGCGACCTGTGGGGCTTCCTGGAAATCGAGGAGTTCGTGTTCGGCGAGCGCTCGCAACTGGTGGTGGACCCGAGCGAGGAGAAGCTCAAGAGCCAGTTCGAGGGGGTGATACGCAGTTTCGTGCCGATGCACTCGATCGTGCGCATCGATGAGGTGGAGCGGCTGGGCACGGCAAAAATCAGCGAAGCCAAGGGCGGCGGCAATGTGATGCCGTTCCCGATGCCAATGCCGGAAAAGTAACCCTCAGGGAAGTGGCGAGAAGGGCGTGCGCCCTTCGGCGTTCTGCAGTTCCAGCAGGTACTTGCGGAAGATCTGGCCGAGCACCTGGGTGGCATGCTCCAGCTCGTCGCGGGGCATTTGCTCGGTGACTTCATCGGCCATGTCCAGCGCATCTTCGGCGCCGTTGACCGCGGCCATTTTCAGCAGGATATAGGCCTGCACGTTATTGGCCTTGACCCCTTCGCCATGGAAGAACATGGCGCCCAGGCGGTACTGGGCATCGGCGTGGCCTTGCAACGAGGCCTTCTGGAACCAGTCCAGCGCCTTGTTCAGGTTTTTTGGCGTTTGCGTGTAGTAATACTCACCCAGCTCGTATTGCGCCTGGGCATCCCCGGTCGCCGCAGTTTGCTCACAGGCTTTCAGCGCGTTCTGCAGGTCTTCTGGCTGAACATTGAGCGTGCAGCGCCCCGTTGCCGGAATCAGCAACGAGTTACCGCCCTCCGCCAGGGCCAGCAGGGGCTGAAGAAGCAACAGGCAGCCCAGGGTCAGGGCGCGGCCGGTGCGGTTCATGGGGATCGACTTACCTCTGCAAAGCTGCGGCCAATGTCTCTGGTGGCACATTATGGGATAAGCAGCGCCAACCTTACAAAGTTTTACTCGAATTTCTGCTTGGTTGGGGAAGTCAGCTGATTGTGCATGAATAATTGTTGCCTGTGCCGGCCCTTGTGGGAGCGGCCTTGTGCCGCGAATGGGCCGCAAAGCGGCCCCAAAGATTTATGTATTTGCATAAGACCCGGGACTGCTACGCAGCCCTTTCGCGGCGCAAGGCCGCTCCCACAACGGCGCGGTGCAGCCCTTACTTCAGGGCAGCAAAAGCCTTCTCAGCCGCATCCAGGGTGATCTGCAGCTCCTTGTCGCCATGGGCAATGGAGGTGAAGCCTGCCTCGAACGCGCTCGGCGCCAGGTACACGCCACCGTCGAGCATCAGGTGGAAGAAGCGCTTGAAGCGCTCGGCATCGCTGGCCATCACGTCTTCGAAGGTGACGATGTCGTCGGCACCGCTGAAGTACAGGCCGAACATGGCACCGGCCTGGGTGGTGACGAACGGCACGCCTGCAGCATCGGCGCGCTGCTGCAGGCCGTCGAGCATGCGGCTGGTGTAGTCGGTCAGCTCGGCGTGGAAGCCCGGGCGGCTGATCAGCTTCAGGGTGGTCAGGCCAGCGGCCATGGCCAACGGGTTGCCCGACAGCGTGCCCGCCTGGTAGACCGGGCCGAGCGGGGCGATGCAGCCCATGATTTCACGCTTGCCGCCGAAGCAGCCGACCGGCATGCCTCCGCCGACGATCTTGCCGAAGGTGGACAGGTCCGGCTTGATGCCGTAGTGGCCCTGGGCGCCACCGAGGGATACGCGGAAGCCGGTCATCACTTCGTCGAAGATCAGCACCACGCCGTGTTTGTCGCACTGCTCGCGCAGGCCTTCAAGGAAGCCTGGCGCTGGCGGCACGCAGTTCATGTTGCCGGCCACCGGTTCGACGATGATGCAGGCCACGGTCTGGCCAACTTCGGCCAGGGTTTTCTCGACCGCGGCAATGTCGTTGAACGGCAGGGTCAGGGTGTGCTTGGCGAAGTCGGCCGGCACGCCCGCCGAGCTTGGCACGCCCTGGGTCAGCAGGCCGGAACCGGCTTTTACCAGCAGGCTGTCGGAGTGGCCGTGGTAGCAGCCTTCGAACTTGATGATGGCATCCCGGCCGGTGTAGCCACGGGCCAGGCGGATGGCGCTCATGGTGGCTTCGGTGCCCGAGCTGACCATGCGCACCATTTCCATGGACGGCACGATCGAGCAGACCAGGTCGGCCATTTCGGTTTCCATGGCAGTAGGTGCGCCGTAGGACAGGCCGTGCTCCAGCTGCTTGCGCACCGAGTCGAGCACGTCCGGGTGGCCGTGGCCGAGGATCATCGGGCCCCAAGAGCCGACGTAGTCGACGTAGCGCTTGTCGTCCTCGTCAACGACGTAGGCGCCTTCGGCATGCTTGAAGAACAGCGGCGTGCCGCCCACGCTCTTGAAAGCGCGGACGGGCGAGTTGACGCCACCGGGGATGTGCTTCTGGGCTTGGGCGAACAGGGCTTCGGAACGGGACATGGGGGTTCTCTCGAATCAGGATGCGAACAAGGCGTTGAAGGCGCGGGCGCGGCGGGTGACTTCCTGCGCGCTGTCGGCACCGAACAGGCCGTGGATCACCGCCAGCAGGTCGGCGCCATGGGCGACCAGCGGGGCGGCGTTGTCGAGGGTAATGCCGCCGATCACCGCGATCGGCAGTTTGACCTGGGCGCGGGCCTGCTCCAGCAGGTCGGTGTTGGCCGCGGGCGCGCCTGGCTTGGTAACGGAGTTGAAGAAGCGGCCAAAGGCTACATAGCTGGCGCCTTGGTCGGCAGCTTGGGCAGCCAGCTCGAGGCTGGCGTGGCAGGTAGAACCGATGATCGCCTGGCGGCCGAGCAGGGCGCGGGCCGGGGTCAGCGGGCCGTCGGTCTGGCCCAGGTGCACACCAACCCCCAGGCGCGCGGCCAGTTCGGCATCGTCGTTGATCAGCAACTGGGTGCCGTAACGCTCGCAGAGCTTGAGCAGCCCTTCGGCTTCACGCAGCCGGCGCGCCGCGTCGTTGCTTTTGTCGCGGTACTGCAACAGGCATACACCGCCTTCCAGCGCCGCTTCGACATGGGACAGGAAACGGCCGGCGAGCAGCTGGCTGTCGGTGATGGCGTACAGACCGCGTAGCTTCATTGAAAGCCTCGTATCAGGAACAGAAATCCAACGGCAGACGGCGTGGGACGTATTGGCCTTTGCCCAGTTGCTCGGCGTCCCGCAGGGTGCGCCAGGTGTAGTCCAAGGCGCTGCGCACGGCGCTTTCCAGCTGCTCGCCCAGGGCCAGGCGGCCGGCCAGGGCGCTGGCCAGGGTGCAGCCCGAGCCGTGGTAGCTGCCCGGCAGGCGCTGGCAGGTCCAGGTGTGGAGCTTGCCGTCCTGGGTGTACAGGCGGTTGTGAATTTCGTCTTCGTCGCCGTGACCGCCGGTAATCAGCAAGTGTCTACAGAACGGCAGCAGTTTCTCGGCACACTGGTCGGCAGTGCCTTCGGGCAGTTCGGCGAGGATGCGCGCTTCGGGCAGGTTCGGCGTGGCGATGGTCGCCAGCGGCAGCAGGCGTTCGCGCAGCGCGTAGCCCACTTCGTCCTTGCCCAGGCGGCCGCCGCCACCGGCACGCAGTACCGGGTCGCAGACCAGCGGCAGGTGCGGGTGGGCGGCGAGCAGTTCGGCGACGGTGTCGACCATGTCGATCGAGCCGAGCATGCCCAGCTTGACGGCGGCCACCGTGGAGTCGGCCAGCACGGCGTTGGCCTGGGCCAGTACCCACTCGCGGTTGAGCACGCGGAAGTCGGAAACGTTGACGGTATCCTGCACGGTCAGGGCGGTCACTGCAGGTGCAGCGTGACACCCTTGGGCGATCAGGGCTTCGATATCTGCCTGCAGGCCGGCGCCGCCACTTGGGTCGTGGCCGGAGAGACAGAGGACAACGGGGCGGGAGCTGTAGGTATTCATGGTCGGCGAGCTTACCACCAAACCTGTTTGGGCGGATCGTCCGACAAACCAGATTTACTGATCGTTCGGTCAGATTTGTTTTTTATTTTCTTCTGAAAGCATTGAGTTAGAGCCTTTTCATTGTGATTTCTTATGGCCGATTGCCAGGTTGTGAAGCTATGCTAGAGTGCTCGGATAACTCGACAAACGGGTTCTGCCGGATTACGTCGTCTCAAACGGATGGGAGGCAACCGCGACGCGACCGGACAGGCCATGCTGGGGCTGTATGCGCTATTTGCTGATTGTGCTTCTGGGTTTGTTGCCCGTGCTGGCCGGAGCGGTCGATTTCGACGACGCGACCGGGCATGTTCCGTTGGGCAAGGCCATGCAGGTTTATGAAGACCTCGATGGCAGCACCAGCATTGCCCAGGTCAGCGCCCCGGGGTTCGCCAAACGCTTTCGCCCCCATCATGAAGACGTGCTGAACGCCGGTTATTCCACCTCGGTGTTCTGGCTCAAGGTCGAGTTGCGCCCTGTAGCCCCGCCCGGCGCTGCCCCCCGGCAATGGCTGCTGGAACTGGCCTATCCGCCGCTGGACCACCTTGAGCTGTACCTGCCCGACCGCAGCGGCGTATATCGCCTGGCCCAACGCACCGGCGATGCCTTGCCCTATGGCAGCCGGCAGATCCGCCAGAACAACTACTTGTTCGAACTGCAGCTGCCGCCTGGCCAGGTGACCACCGTCTACCTTCGCCTGCACAGCCAGGGCTCGGTGCAGGCGCCGCTGGCGCTCTGGTCCCCCCAGGCCTACATGGAAGACCAGCCCACGCGCCTGTATGTGCTGGGGATGATCTACGGTGTGCTGCTGGTGATGCTGGTGTACAACCTGTTCATCTACCTCAGCGTGCGCGATGTCAGCTACCTTTACTACATCCTCTATATCGCGTCGTTCGGCTTTTATCAGGTGTCGGTGAACGGTGCCGGTGTAGCCTATTTCTGGCCGGACAGTCCATGGTGGGCGAATGCCTCGACACCGCTGTTCATTGGCGCTGCCGGGCTGTTCGGTTGCCAGTTTGCCCGGCACTTCCTGCAACTGGGCAGCATCAGCCGCCGCTTCGACCGGTTGCTGCAATGGCTGATGCTGGGCGGCGCCGTGGTGATGGTGCTGGCGGTGAGCGTGCCTTACGGCATTGCCTTGCGCATGGCCACGTTGCTGGCGCTGCTGTTTACCGTGAGCATCTTCAGCGCCGGGCTGTATGCCTGGTGGCGCGGCCTGCGCGTAGCGCGCTGGTTCATCATTGCCTGGACGGCGTTTTTGCTCGGTGGCCTGGTCAACACCCTGATGGTGCTGGGTTACCTGCCCAATGTGTTTATCACCATGTATGCCAGCCAGCTGGGTTCAGCGCTGGAAGTGGCGTTGCTGTCGCTGGCGCTGGCCGACCGCATCAACAGCCTGCGCGAGCAGCAGGCGCAGACCTTGCGTGAGACCGGGCGCACGCTGGAACAGTTGAACCTGCAACTGGCCAGGAGCAACCGGCTGAAGGATGAGTTCCTGGCGAGTGTGACCCATGAGCTGCGCACGCCGATGAATGGGGTGATTGGCTCGCTGGAGCTGATGCACACACTGCCGATGGAAGGTGAGATGGCCCAGTACCATCGTACAGCGGTGGGCTCGGCGCAGGGCATGATGGACATGGTTGATGCGATTCTGACCCTGTCCGAGTTGCAAGCGGGCCGTTTGCGCGCACAGCCTGCGCCGTTCAGCTTGCGCACGCTGTTACAGAGCTTGCGTGCCGGGTATGCCGGGCAGGCTTTGGGCAAAGGCCTGTACCTGAGCCTGGATATCCCGGCCGACTTGCCGGACGGGCTGTTGGGTGACGGGCAGAAGCTGGCGCGCTGCCTGGGCTGTCTGGTGGACAACGGGCTGAAGTTCACCCATCAGGGCGGGGTGATGATCCAGGTGCGCGGGCGCCGGGTGGGGCCGGATGACCTGGCGTTGACCTTTACCGTGAGTGACAGCGGGATCGGTTTTGATGACCTGGAACAATCGACCTTGTACCAGCGGTTCTTCCAGGTAGATGGCTCGATGACCCGGCGCTATGGCGGGTTGGGGATCGGGTTGTCGATTTGCCGGCAGATGGGGGAATTGCTTGGGGCGCGGTTGGCGCATGAGTCGACGCGCGGGTTGGGGAGCCGGTTTGAGTTAAGTTTGAATATGGCGGTTTCGCAGGTGCAGATGCCGGTTGGTATTCCGCAGACGCGACGTTCGGTTTGAGGGTGTGGAGTTGGGGTTGGGCTGGAGGGTGTTCGCCGAGACATTTTCAGCGCCTATGAGATCGAGCGCCGCCCGCGCGGCGCTTCGCGGGGCAAGCCCGCTCCCACATTTGTTTCGGGCCAGTCCTGCCTGTGCCATTGGCGCGCGCCCCCTTGTGTGTCCTCCTCGATATTGATGGTTGCGCCTCTGCTTTTCTGCAATTCCCAGCCATGTACCCGAGGAACGAGTGCGGAGGAAGCAGGAGTAACTGGCCCGAAACAGATGTGGGAGCGGGCTTGTCCCGCGATGCGCCGCGCGGGCGGCGCTCGATCTCACAGGCGCTGAGAGGGTGTCAGAAATTTTGTGTTCGGGCATAACATGAGTAAGAGGTGCATGTATGCCAACCAAAAAGAAAACCTTGCGTGACCTGCCCAAAATTC
>NZ_JBJDNB010000029.1:0-90358 GCF_044900445.1 Pseudomonas sp. NPDC089407 | reverse complement strand
ACGGAGATCGGTTCATCAGGCCAACCTGGTGAAAATCAGGGCCTGCCTGGCGGCAGGCCGTTACCGGCCCGCACACAAAAAATCTGACAGTTCCGATTTCAGCTACTACGCCCAATCGGGTAGTACTCGCCCCCACTCCACACCCCAAGCCATTCCTCACCGTCGATCTCCCGCGGCACCGCCAACTCCACCAACTGATAGAACACATTGCGATGTATCAGTGCCTCAAGGTTGCTGCGCATCAGCACATACGGCGATGGCTCCTGCGTCACCGGGTGGATCACCACCCGCAGCGGGTTGCCCGGCCCGGCCTCGACCTGGTCCTCGACATTGCTGGTAAAGCGCAGCATCTGCTGCTCGCCCTCCCCCTGCACCTCCAGCGTCACCGCCACGAACGGCGCGTCGTCGACACGAATGCCGACCTTCTCCACCGGGGTAATCAGGAAATAGTCATCACCATCGCGGCGAATGATGGTAGAGAACAGCCGCACCATCGGCTTGCGCCCGATCGGTGTGCCCAGGTAGTACCAGGTACCGTCGCGGGCGATGCGCATGTCGATGTCGCCGCAAAAATCCGGGTTCCACAGATGCACCGGTGGCAGGCCCTTGGCCTTGGGGATCTGCGCCAGAAGGTCATTGGCCTTGCCGGAGTCGCTCATCACGCTTGCCTCATTCACTCATGCCCAGAAGGCTACGAGCGTACTCGCGCATTGGCGCACCAAGCAAATCCTCGGGGGTTTTGTCGTGGAACGTCAACAAACCGCCACGGCTCTTGATACGCGCGGTGTCGATCAGGTAGCGGGTATTGGTTTCGATCAGCATCATCTGCACCACCCCACTGTCCCAACCCAGGCGGTCGACGGCCTGTTCGTCATACCACTCGTCGCCGTTGCCGATGCGGTCGTCGGTGCGGGCGAAGCGGGTGTACAGCACGTAGTCGGCGCCCACCGAGCGAGCCTGGGCAACAGCCTCTTCCAGGCCCAACGGGCCTTGGGCGCGGCGTACCAGCGGGAAGTACTCGACAAAGCTCTTGAAGGCCTGCTCGGCCACGGCGTTCTGCCGCGGCACTGGCCCCTTGCCCGGCGGTACGAACGCGCCCTGACCGATGAAGATGAACGAGTCCGGCTGCAGTCGGATCGACAGGGTGCGGCGGGTTTCGCTGTGGTCCAGCAGCCCCGCATCGCTCATGTGATAGCGGACACCCTCGCCCATATCGCTGACATTCATGCAGCCGCCCAGCGCCATCAGCGCCAGCAGCAAGACCAGGCTACGCATCTTTCCTCCAGTGGCCGGCGACGAAAAACCGGCGAATAGCCGGCGGATGCAGCTTTTGCGCCAGCTTCAGCCGCCGATCACTTTCATGACCGTCACACCACCGGAAAACGCCAGGTCCTGCTTGTCTGCCAAGGCCTTGACCAGCAACCGCTGCAAGGCCGGCAGCGCCTGATGACGCGGCTTTTCCAGCAGGTCGCCAACGAAGTGGCGGTTGCTCGACGACAGGCAGCCATGTAGCCAGCCCGTGGACGACAGGCGCAGCCGTGAGCAGGTACGGCAAAACGGCACGCTTTCGTTGGCAATGACGCCAAAGTGGCCCTTGCCGGGGATGTGGTATCGCATGGCTGTGGCATCCAGCGGCGCATCCACCTGGGCGTAGGCATGCTTGCTGCCGATCAGCGCCAACAGTGGGTCGAGGCCGACGAACTGCTGCAGGAAGGCATTGCGGTCACGGGCCAGGTGGCCCATGCGCATCAATTCGATGAAGCGCAACTCGAAGCCGCGCTCAAGGCAGTAATCCAGCAGCGGCAGCACCTGGTCGAGGTTTTGCCCGCGCATCGGCACCATGTTCACCTTGACCTGCATGCCCAACGCACTGGCCTGCGCCATCCCGTCCAGCACACTGGCCAGGTCGCCGCCCCTGGCGATTTGGCGAAAAGCCTGCGGGTCGAGGGTATCGAGGGAAACATTCAGCCGACGAATACCCGCCGCCTGCAGTTGCGGCAACTTGCGCGTCAGCAGCTGGCCATTGGTGGTCAGCGAGATGTCGTCGAGGTCGAGTTTGGCCACGGCGGCCAGAAAGGCATCCAGGCGCGGGGTGACCAGTGGTTCACCACCGGTGATACGCAGGCGCTCGATGCCGGCGGCTTCGATCAAGTAGGCCACGCCACGGGCCAAGGCGTCTGCCGACAGTTCATCCTGGGCTGCCACCAGGCGCTTGCCGTCGGGTACGCAGTAGGTGCAGGCGTAATTGCAGGCAGCCGTCAGGCTGACACGCAGGTTACGAAATCGCCTGCCTTGACGATCGACGATCATGGATGACTCCGGCATGGATGATGGGGGCTGGCAAAAGCTGACTCATAAATCAGGTTTTTGCAAGCCCTGCACACATTACCGGTGTCAGTACCGCATTGCTGTTGTGGAAACGGCGCTGGATGGCACCGGCTACGCCGGTGTTCGCGGCTGAAGCCGCTCCTACAAGGGCCTGTGCAAGACCGTTGTCAGTTCGACGGTTCCGGGTCGCGTTTGCGCTTGTTGCCCATACGCACGCCGATGTCCATCAGGAACTGGAAGAAGCCTTCCTGGTCCTCCAGCACATTGCTCCAGAACGGCGAGTGGTACAGCGCCACGGCGCCGTGTACCAGCGCCCAGGCGGCGCAGTAGTGGAAGTACGGTGGCACGTCTTCGAGTTTGCCTTCGCTGATACGGCCCTTGATCAGCTGGGTCAGGCGGTCGAAGTTGGAGGCACGGATGCTGTGCAGTTGCTCGACCATCTCCGGTACCTGGTTGCCCTTGACCACCTTTTCTTCAAGGCGGTCGAACAGCCGGTAGCGTTGCGGGTCGCGCATGCGGAACTCGAAGTAGGCGCGCGACAGGGCTTCCTTGTCGCGGTCGACGTCGGCCGAGTGCAACAGCTCGTTCAGGTCGCGCTCGTAGTCGAGCATCAGGCGCAGGTAGATTTCCGCCTTGGACTTGAAGTGCTTGTAGATCGTGCCTTTGCCGATGCCCACGGCGTCGGCGATCATCTCGACGGTGACGCTGTCTTCACCCTGCTCGAGAAACAGCTTGAGCGCGGTATCGAGGATTTCCTGTTCGCGACGGCGAAACTCACGGACCTTACGAGGTTCTTTCTGCATGGGAAGGACTGGATGACAATCGAAGCGGTTTATTATGCCTAACTTGCGGGAAATTGCACGGATCATCCACGCATGTCTGTGTTTCACGATGCTTACGGCCATGCGTTGCGGGAGGAATGAAACGCTGTCGTATTCCAAATCTGTTTAAAAAACGACCAACATGCACTGGCACTGCGCCAAACCTGGCCAATACTTGAAGTGTTGGCGCGGCGCATCCCCCCAAGTGGCGCGCCGATAAAGGTGCTCAGGGACCGCGTACCTTTGTTTTACTCCTAATGGTCTTAACCCGGATTCCTCCCCCAGAACCCGGGTTTTTTTTGTGTGTTTAAGGGGGGGATTTGCGCTGGGGTGGTTTTTTTTGGGGGATGGTGTGAGGGCCACGAGGGGTCTGGCTGGAGAAAGATATGAAAGCTGCCAAGTGTCAGCCACAAAAATCTCAGCGCTTATGAGATCGAGCGCCGCCCGCGCGGCGCTTCGCGGGGCAAGCCCGCTCCCACATCTGTTTCGGGCCAATTATTCCTGTGCCAGAGGTGCGCGCACCCTTGGTGCATGACAGGAAATCGAAAAAAAGCAGCGGCACAGCTGATATCGAAGGGAACAAACAAGGCGGACAGAGGTGCCCCCACAGGAATAACTGGCCCGAAATAGACAGTGGGAGCGGGCTTGTCCCGCGAAGCGCCGCGCGGGCGGCGCTCGATCTCACAGGCGCTGCAAGGGTTGTGGCAGGCACCTGGCGGCCCTCACACATTCTTTAACCCCGGCGAATCAGGCCACCCGCGCCAACGGGAACAACCGCTTGAAGTTCGCCGTAGTCTGCTCCGCCAACTGCTCATAACTGGCCCCGCGCAGCGAAGCCACATATTCCGCCACCTCCCGCACATACTGCGGCAAGTTAGGCTTGCCGCGGTACGGAATCGGCGCCAGGTACGGCGAATCGGTCTCTACCAGCAAGCGGTCGACCGGCACTTGCCGCGCCACTTCCCGCAGGGCATCGGCATTGCGGAAGGTAACGATGCCAGACAGCGATATGTAATAGCCCAGGTCCAGCGCCGCCTTGGCCATGTCCCAGTCTTCGGTAAAGCAGTGCAGCACACCCGCCTGCGGCAGATTGACCTCGCGCAACAACGCCAGGGTATCGGCGCGCGCCGCCCGGGTGTGTACGATCACTGGCTTGCCGGTCTGCCGCGAAGCCTCCAGGTGCAGGCGGAACGAGGCCTGCTGCAATTCGGCGGCTTCAGGCTCGTAGTGGTAATCCAGCCCGGTTTCGCCAATCGCCACCACATGGGGATGGGCCAGTTCGCGCAGCAGCCATTCCAGCGCCGGTGTTTCGCCCGGCGCCAGGTCCAGCGGGTGCACACCCACCGAACAGTCGACATCCGCGTACTGCTCGCTCAACGCCTTGACCGCACCGGCGTTTTCGGCACTGACGCCAATGCACAGGAAATGCCCCACCCCACGATCACGCGCCGCCTGCAGCGCAGCATCGAGCGAGCCCTGATGGGCACTGAGGTCAAGACGGTCAAGGTGGCAATGGGAATCTACGAGCATGGGATAACGGCACACATGGAAAATGGGAAATCAGCGGGCGCCCGGCAGTTGCAGCCAGTGGGCCAGCAGCGATTCTAGCAACAGGGTTTGATTAAGGTTGGCCTTGCCCAGCACCTTCTGGCGTTGTTCGAGGATCCACGCCTGCACCTCCAATACCTTGGCCTGACGGCTCTTCTGCGCCAGGTATTGCACCACCTTGCGCATATCGGCCAAGCCTAACCCCTCCTCGTCCTGGGTCAACTGGTAGCGCAGAATGAGGTGCGCCCAATCGCAGAACCAGTCGAATACCCTCAACATCGGTACAGCCTTCCAGGCATCGGCCAGTTGGCTGGGCGATTGCTGTTGCTTGAGTAACTTCTTCACCCCGTCAGTCACCAGCGCACGCTGCTCGCGTACACCCTGCGCCTGCAGGCTGACCGCCATCAGCGGCGAACCGGCGGCCAGGGTCAGCAGTTCGTCGCGCTCGGCCTCGTCGCTGTCGGGCAGCGCATCCGCCAGCCAGGCCTGGCTCTGGGTCAGGCTCGGCTGCGGGCAGGCCACTTGCTGGCAGCGGCTTTTGATGGTCGGCAACAAGCGGCTGGGCTGGTGCGTGACCAGCAGCAGCACGGTATCGCCAGAAGGCTCTTCAAGGCTTTTAAGCAGTGCGTTGGAAGCGTTGACGTTCATCGCCTCCACCGGCTCGATCAACACCACCTTACGCCCGCCCAACTGTGCCGTCTGCACCACGAAAGCCACCAGCTCACGCACCTGGTCTACCTTGATTGGCTTTTCGGCTTCTTCGGGCTCGAGGACGAAATTGTCCGGGTGGCTGCCGGCCTTCAGCAACAGGCACGACTTACACGTGCCGCAAGCGTCCAGGCCTGGGGGCTGTTGGCACAACAGGCGGGCCATCAGCCGCTCGGCTATGGCCCGCTTGCCGATGCCCTGCGGCCCGTGCAGCAGGTAGGCATGGGCATGCTGGCTACGCCCGGCCAATTGCTGCCAGAGCGCCTGCTGCCAGGGGTAGGCCTCAGCCACGGCAACGCTCCACGATGGCCGGTAACAGGGCGTCGATGGCACGCTGCACAGCCTCCAGGGATTGCGCAGCATCAAGCAGGCTGTAGCGCTGCGGTTCGCGTTGGGCACGCTGCAGGTAAGCTTGGCGCACAGCTTCAAAGAACGCCTGGCCTTCCTGCTCGAAACGGTCCAGGCGGCCACGCGCAGCAGCGCGGGCCAGGCCCACTTCGACCGGCAGGTCGAAGACCAGGGTCAGGTCCGGGCGCAGGTCGCCTTGGACAAACTGCTCCAGGGTGGCGATACGCTCGACCGACAGGCCGCGACCACCGCCCTGGTAGGCATACGTGGCATCGGTAAAACGGTCGCACAAGACAACCGCGCCACGGGCCAGTGCCGGGCGGATCACCTGCGACAGGTGCTGGGCGCGCGCGGCGAACACCAGCAGCAGTTCGGTGTCGGCCGCCATGCTTTCGTCGCTGGGCGCCAGCAGCAGCTCACGCACCTTTTCGGCCAGCGGAGTACCACCGGGCTCTCGGGTCAGCACCACGTCCAGGCCGTGCTCGCGCAAGCGCGCCGCCAGGTAGTCACGGTTGGTGCTTTTGCCCGCGCCTTCGGGGCCTTCCAAAGTAATAAACAAGCCGCTCACAGGCAGTCCTTAATGTTGTTCGTCAGGCGTCGGCCGCTCGGCCGCTTGCGCACCACCGGCAGGGGCGCCCTGGGCGGGCGGCTCGGCAGGGGCTGGCTGCGGGGCCGGCTCTTCCTCAGCGGGCGACTGTTGTTGCTGCGCGTCGTCGCTGGGCGGCTGACCGCTGTCATCGGCATCCGGCTGAGCCTGTTGCTGCGGTGCGGGGCTGGAACGGTAGCCAGCCCGGCGCTTGAGCTGGAACTCACGCACTGCCGAATTGTGGTCATCAAGATCGTCGGAGAACACATGGCTGCCATCGCCACGGGCGACGAAGTACAGGCTGGTACCCTCGGACGGGTTCAACGCTGCGTGGATCGCCTCGCGGCCGACCGTGGCGATCGGCGTCGGCGGCAGGCCGGTGATGGTGTAGGTGTTGTACGGCGTAGGCTCGCGCAGGTCGGCGCGGGTGATCTTGCCGTTGTAGCGTTCCCCCATACCGTAGATGACCGTCGGGTCGGTCTGCAGCATCATGCCCAGGCGCAGGCGCCGCACGAACACGCCCGCAATCTGCCCACGCTCTTGCGCAATACCGGTTTCCTTTTCTACCAGCGACGCCATGATCAGCGCCTGGTACGGGTCGCGGTACGGCAGGTCGGTGGCGCGCTCCGCCCATTCCTTGGCCAGCACTTCGTCCAGGCGCATGTAGGCCTGCTGCAGCAACTCGACGTCGCTCATGCCGCGCACGAAGCGGTAGGTGTCCGGGAAGAAGCGGCCCTCGGGGAACACGCCGGTATGGCCGAGCTTGTCCATGACCTCGGCGTCCGACAGGCCTTCCAGGGTGTGCTTGAGCTTTTCATGCTTGGCCACGGCCGAGCGCACCTGGCGGAAGGTCCAACCCTCGACCAGGGTCAGGTTGTATTGCACCACGTCGCCGCGGCGCCAGGCATCGAACAGCTGCTCGACGGTCATGCCAGGGGTAAGGCGATATTCACCGGTATGCAGGGGCGTGCCGGCCATGTTGAAGCGCCAGTACAAGCGCAACCAGACAGCGTCGTCGAGCAGCCCTTCCGTTTGCATGCGGTAGAACATGCGGTTGGGGGTGGTGCCATTGGGCACGTCGAGCAGGCGCTCCTGCGTCACGTGCAAAGGCTGCTCCAGGACCGAGTTGATCTTCCAGGCCGACCAACCCAAGGCCAGGCCAGCGATGATCAGACCCATTTCCAGCAGCAGCAGGAATTTACGTCTCACGAATTCAGGTTTCCAGTAACGTACGGGCAACGGCCTGCAGTTTTCGGGTAAGCGGGCCCGGCGACCAGTTTAGCGCGGCTACGCCACGCACGGGCCAGACACCGTAGACGCTATTGCAAACAAATACTTCCTCGGCCTGCTCCAGCGCGCTGTACGAGAGGTCGCAGACCTGCGCCGCAATGCCCGACAGCGCCGCCTGTTCCAGCAACGCGCCACGCATTACGCCGGCCACGCCGCAGCGGCTGAGGTCGGCGGTAAGCAGTGCACCATCGCGCACCAGGAACAGATTGCTGTACACCCCTTCGATCACCCTGCCCTGCCCGTCACGCATCAGGCCTTCGGCATGTTCGCTGTCCTGCCATTCGGCGCGGGCCAGCACCTGCTCCAGGCGGTTGAGGTGTTTGAGCCCGGCCAGCAACGGTTGTTCCCCAAGCCGGGTCTGGCAAGGGAACAAGCGCACGCCGTGCTCGGCATGCTCGACAGGATAGCTGGGAAATGGGCTGCCTTGCAGGATACGCCGCGGCGCGACACCGGCAACCGGCGCATAGCCGCGCTGGCTATCGCCACGGGTAAGGATGAGTTTGGCCACGCCATCACCGAGCTGGCTGGCAAAGCGCAGCAGCTCGTCCTGCACCAGCGCCAGGTCGGCGCTGATTGCCAGGCGCTGGCAGCCCAGCGCCAGGCGTGCGAAGTGACCGTCCAGCAAGCGGGGGCGGCCGCCGCGCACGGCAATGGTCTCGAACAGGCCATCGCCGTAGGCCAGGCCGCGGTTCTGCAGGTTGACTGCAGTCGCCGGCTGGCCATCGACCCAGCTGTGCATCAACCGGCGAACCGGCGGAACACCAGCGAGCCGTTGGTGCCGCCAAAGCCGAACGAGTTGGACAACACCACGTCGATCGGCATGCTGCGCGCCTGGTGCGGCACAAAGTCGAGGTCGCAACCTTCGTCCGGCTCATCCAGGTTAATGGTCGGCGGCGCCATCTGGCTGTTGATGGCCAGCACGCTGAAGATCGCTTCCACCGCGCCTGCGGCACCCAGCAGGTGGCCGGTCATCGACTTGGTCGAGCTGACGGCCAGCTTGTAGGCATGCTCGCCGAACACACGCTTGATCGCCGCCACTTCGGCCACGTCGCCCGCAGGGGTCGAGGTGCCGTGGGCGTTGATGTAGCTGACCTCTTCTGGCTGGATGCCAGCATCGCGCAGGGCGTTGGCCATGCAGCGGGCAGCGCCTTCGCCGGTCTCGGGTGGCGAGGTCATGTGGTAGGCGTCACCGCTCATGCCAAAGCCAACCAGCTCGGCATAGATGGTCGCACCACGGGCCTTGGCGTGTTCCAGCTCTTCGAGCACCAGGGCACCGGCGCCATCGGACAGCACGAAGCCGTCACGGCCTTTGTCCCAGGGACGGCTGGCACGGGCTGGCTCATCGTTGCGGGTCGACAGCGCGCGCGAGGCACCGAAACCGCCCATGCCCAGGCCGCAAGCGGCCATTTCGGCACCGCCGGCGATCATCACGTCAGCCTCACCGTAGGCAATATTGCGCGCGGCCATGCCGATGCAATGGGTGCCGGTGGTGCAGGCGGTGGCGATGGCGTAGTTCGGCCCCTGCAGGCCCAGGTGAATCGACAGGAAGCCCGAGATCATGTTGATGATCGAGCCCGGCACGAAGAACGGCGAAATACGGCGCGGCCCCGAGTCGTGCAGGGTACGGCTGGTTTCTTCGATGTTGGTCAAACCGCCGATACCCGAGCCCATGGCCACGCCAACCCGCTCGCGGTTGGCGTCGGTGACCTCCAGGCCGGCATTACGCACCGCCTGGAAACCGGCCGCCAGGCCGTACTGGATGAACAGGTCGAGTTTGCGGGCCTCTTTGGCCGACAGGTACTGCTCAACCTCGAAGCCTTTCACCGAGCCGCCAAAACGGGTGGAGTAGGCAGACAGGTCCGTGTGTTCGATCGGACCAATGCCACTGCGGCCAGCCAGAATGCCCTGCCAGGTGCTCGGTACATCGGTACCCAGTGGCGACAGCATACCCATACCGGTGACCACGACGCGTCTACGCGACACAGTACTCTCCTTTTCTAATAACAGAGTCTCTTGCCATTGCATTCAAGCGCTGGAATGGAATGGCAACAGGCTCTTGGTGCGCGGTGAACGAAGCGGCCTGGAAAATGCGGGGCGCTCGCAAAGAAAAAACCGCACGCCGGCGAAGGCAGTGCGGTTTTCCCCGACAAGTAGCGTCGACTGGAGCGTCTTAGCCCTGGTGAGCTTGGACGTAGTCGATGGCAGCTTGAACGGTAGTGATCTTTTCGGCTTCTTCGTCAGGGATTTCGGTCTCGAATTCCTCTTCCAGAGCCATCACCAGTTCAACGGTGTCAAGCGAATCGGCACCCAGGTCATCGACGAAGGACTTGGAATTAGTCACTTCTTCTTCCTTGACGCCCAGTTGCTCGGCGACGATTTTCTTGACGCGTTCTTCGATGGTGCTCATACCTAGTTTTCACTCCTAATGGATATATGTCAGGCAGCTGGCCGGTGGCTAATTTTATAGAAAGACGTTCGCTTTTCAAGCGAAACGCACCTTCAGGCTAGTCACCGCACCCCCTGCCTGGAATCTGGTTGCAGCTTTATAACGGATTTTAGGCTCGCAGTATGACTCTTTTTTTACGAAATCCGTCACATTGAGTTGCAGTGTTACATGTACATCCCGCCGTTGACCGGCACGGTGGCGCCGGTCACGTAGGCTGCACCGTCGGAAGCCAGGAACGAAACCACCTTGGCGATTTCGTCGGCCTGGCCCAGGCGGCCCAGCGGAATCTGGGTCTGCAGGGCTTCGCGCTGCGCCTCTGGCAGCTCGCGGGTCATGTCGGTGTCGATGAAGCCCGGGGTCACCGAGTTGACGGTGATGCCACGCGAGCCCACTTCACGCGCCAGCGCGCGGCTGAAGCCTTCCAGGCCGGCCTTGGCAGCCGCATAGTTGGCCTGGCCAGCGTTACCCATGGCACCGACGACCGAGCCGATGCTGATGATACGACCCCAACGGGCCTTGGTCATGCCACGCAGCACGCCCTTGGACAGACGGTAGAGGCTGTTCAGGTTGGTGTCGATGACGTCGAACCACTCGTCGTCTTTCATGCGCAGCATGAGGTTGTCACGGGTGATGCCAGCGTTGTTGACCAGAATGGCCGGGGCGCCGAACTGCTCGCCAATGGCGGCCAGTACAGCTTCAACCGATTCGGCACTGGTCACATTCAGCTCCATGCCGGTGCCGGTGATGCCGTGTTCTTTCAGGGTGGCGGCGATGCGCTCGGCGCCGGACGCCGAAGTGGCGGTGCCGATCACGGTCGCGCCCTGGCGGCCCAGCTCGAGGGCAATGGCCTGGCCAATGCCACGGCTAGCGCCGGTGACCAGTGCAACTTTACCTTGCAGGCTCATGCAAGCTTCTCCAAATCAGGCCAGTGCCGCGCGGGTGGCGGCAACGGCGTCAGGGGTATTGAGGTTGTAGGTGGTCACGCCCTCGGCGCAACGCTTGTTCAGGCCAGCCAGGACCTTGCCCGGGCCGCACTCGACCAGGTTGACCGCACCATTGGCAGCCAGGGTCTGCACACACTCGACCCAGCGCACCGGCTGGTACAGCTGCGCCAGCAGGTCGTGCTTGAGGGCATCGAGGTCGGCAGCAACGGCGGCGGTGACGTTCTGCACCAACGGGATCTGCGGGGCCTTCCACTCGATGGCGTTGACCGCCTCGGCAAAGCGCTCGGCAGCCGGCTTCATCAGGGCGCAATGCGAAGGCACGCTGACCGCCAGTGGCAGGGCGCGCTTGGCGCCCTTGGCCTTGCACAGTTCCATGGCGCGATCTACCGCAGCCTTGTTGCCGGCAATGACCACCTGGCCTGGCGAGTTGAAGTTGACGGCACTGACCACTTCATCTTCAGCCGCTTCGGCGCAGACTTCCACGACCACTGCGTCGTCCAGGCCGAGAATGGCGGCCATGGCGCCGTGACCGGCCGGTACTGCTTCCTGCATCAGCTGACCGCGGCGCTCGACCAGGCGAACGGCGTCTTTCAAGCTGATGCTGCCAGCAGCGACCAGGGCGCTGTATTCGCCCAGGCTGTGACCGGAAACGAAGGCCGGCTGTGCGCCGCCCTCCTCCAGCCACAGGCGCCACAGCGCGATGGACGCAGTGAGGATGGCCGGCTGGGTCTTGTCGGTCTGGTTAAGTTGCTCTTCCGGGCCTTCCTGAACCAGCTTCCACAGGTCGTAGCCGAGCGCTGCGGAGGCTTCCTTGAAGGTCTCGATGATCACTGGCTTCTCGGCGCCGAGCTCGGCGAGCATGCCCAGCGACTGGGAACCTTGACCGGGAAAGACGAATGCGAGAGATGCAGACATTGAACAAGCCCTTATGATCTTGTCGTCGGATAGGGTGCGCCAGGCCTTGGGCCGGGCGCGGAATCTGAAAGCTTGGATGAAGACGCAGACCAAGCGGTCACATTTAAGCACTTCATTGGCGATATGCCTAAGGTCTTTGTTCCTTCAGTGACGGCCCTTTCGCGGGTGAACCCGCTCCTACAACGACCGTACCGACCTTGAATCTTGCACAATTCCTGTGACAGGACTGCACCATCCATGTAGGAGCGGGTTTACCCGCGAAGAGGCCGGTACAAGCTAAAGCAGAAGGTCCTCCAAGCGCCCATGCAACCGCTGCGGCAGATTCTCCTGAATCTCGATCAACGCCCGCTGAATGGCACTCTGGAACCCCTGCACCCCCGCCGAACCATGGCTCTTGATGACGATGCCCTGCAACCCCAGAAAGCTCGCCCCATTGTGCCGCGCCGGCGCCAGGTCGGCCTGCAGACGCTTAAGCAATGGCATGGCCACCGCCCCGGCAGCCCGCGACAACAGGCCGCCCTTGAATAACTGCTCGATACGCGCAGCAATCATGGTCGCCAGGCCTTCACTGGACTTAAGCAGGATATTGCCAACAAAGCCGTCGCACACCACCACGTCAGCCTCACCACGGTACAGCCCGTCACCCTCGACAAAGCCTACATAGTTGAGCCCACGGGCATTCTGCAACAGGCTGGCCGCCAGCTTGACCTGCTGGTTGCCCTTGATGTCCTCGGTACCAATGTTCAACAGCGCCACGCGCGGTCGATGCACACCCAAGGCCTGGGCGGCCACCGAACCCATCACCGCAAACTGGTAAAGGTTCTCCGCACTGCAATCGACATTGGCACCCAGATCGAGCAGCTGGCAGTAACCGGCCTGGGTCGGAATCGCCGCCACCATGGCCGGCCGATCAATGCCCGGCAGTGTCTTGAGCACGAAACGTGACAGCGCCATCAGCGCCCCGGTATTGCCGGCACTGACACAGGCCTGGGCCTTGCCATCACGCACCAGCTCGAGGGCAATGCGCATCGACGAGTCCGGCTTGCCGCGCAACGCCTGGGAGGGCCGCTCGTCCATGCCGATCACCTCACTGGCAGCGACAATCTGCAGGCGCGCGCGATCCGCAGCCGCAAGGCCACTGACAAGATCTTCAAGGAGGGAGGGTTGACCGACGAGGGCCAGGTGCAGCGAGGGGGTAGCAGAAAGGCAGGCAATGCTAGCCTGAACAATGCTGCGGGGACCGAAGTCCCCGCCCATTGCGTCGATCGCGATGATCTGAGCGGACAAGGATTACTCGTCAGCGCCCTTGTCGACCACTTTGCGACCACGGTATACGCCTTCTGGCGAAACGTGGTGGCGCAGGTGAACTTCACCGGTGGTTTTCTCTACCGACAGCGCGTTTTCCGACAGGGCGTCGTGCGAACGGCGCATGTCACGGGCAGAGCGGGATTTTTTGTTCTGCTGAACAGCCATAATTGATTAACTCCTAAACGTTTGGGTCACGCTTTAACTGCGCCAAAACACTGAACGGGTTGGACCGCGATACCTCGTCCTTGCTCGAATCGGGCTCGTCTGCGCCCGCCGGCTGCTGGCATTCTTCCGGATGATGAGCAGGCACGATTGGCAAGGCGAGCAAAAGCTCCTCCTCGACCAGCGCCTGCAGATCCAAAGGATCTTCGCCCAGTTCCAGCACGTCATAGCCTTTCGGCAACGACTGGGTATTCGCACCCTCCTTCACCACGGCGTAAGTACATTCGCTGTGGATCGGCAGGGTGACCAGCTCAAGACAACGCTGGCAAACCATCTTGACTTCGACGTCCAGCTCGCTGTGGATAACCACCACGTGCTGTTCATCTCGTTCAAAATCGAACTTCGCCTGCACCGTACCGACATTGTCGGAAAGCGGGTCGCAGAGTCTTTCCAAATCAGCGAGTTGCAGCGAACCGTTAAGGGTTACGCCACGATCGGCTAATTTGCGCGGGTCAACGTGAGGTGGAATCGGGTCATTCAACATAGGCGCAGCATTCTAGGGATGCCCCCCGCCCCTGTCAAAGGAAATTAGGCGGCATCGTGCGTGATAGAATTTATTCAACTGATTCAGGAGTCTACCATGCTTCCTCTGCTACTGGCTTCCAGCTCTACCTATCGCCGCGAACTGCTCGCTCGCCTGCGCCTGCCTTTTACCTGGGCAAGCCCCGATATAGACGAGCAGCGCCTGACTGACGAGCCGGCCGTAGAGCTGGTGCGCCGGCTGGCCAGGCAAAAGGCCGAGGCACTGGCGGGCAGCCACCCCGGGCACCTGATCATCGGTTCGGACCAGGTGGCGGTGCTGGGTGAACAGGTGCTGGGCAAGCCGCATACGTTCGAACGGGCCTGCGAGCAGTTGCTGGAATGCAGCGGGCAGCAGGTGAGCTTCCTGACCGGGCTGGCGGTGCTGAATAGCGCCACCGGGCAATGCCAGGTGGACTGCGTGCCGTTTACGGTGACCCTGCGAGAGCTGAGCCGGGAACGGGTGGAGCGCTATGTGGCGGCGGAGCAGCCGCTGGATTGCGCGGGCAGCTTCAAGGCGGAGGGGTTGGGGGTGAGTTTGTTTCAGAGCACCCATGGGTGCGATGCAACCAGCCTGATCGGGCTGCCGTTGATTCGGCTGGTGGATATGCTGACCAAGGAAGGGGTGGTTATCCCCTGAGATTATTGGGGCCGCTGTGCGGCCCATCGCCGGCAAGCCAGCTCCCACAGGTATTGCACAGGCCTTGAAGTCGGCGCGGTCAATGTGGGAGCTGGCTTGCCGGCGATAGGGCCAGAACAGGCAATCAGCGCAACTGCGGCCCCTGGAACCCCATCCACATCGCCAGGTGCTCAGCCACGCTGGCCCCCACGCGCTTGGAGAAGCGATCAAACGGCGACTCCTGCACAGTGAAGTCCACCAGCTCTTTCTCGCCCACAACCTCACGCGCCACGTAGCTGGCACTGCCCAGGCCATCCACAAGCCCCAACGCCTTGGCCTGTTCGCCCGACCACACCAGACCACTGAACAGCTCCGGGTGCTCTTTGTCCTTCAGGCGCTCGCCGCGCCCCTGCTTGACCATGGCGATGAACTGGTTGTGGGTAGTGTCCAGCACACCCTGCCAAAACCGGGTTTCTTCCGGCTTTTCCGGCGAGAACGGGTCGAGGAAGGCCTTGTGCTCGCCCGACGTATACGAACGCCGCTCAACACCCAACTTCTCCATGGTGCCGACAAAGCCGTAACCGGCCGCCGTCACACCAATCGAGCCCACCAGGCTGGCCTTGTCGGCATAGATCTCATCCGCCGCACTGGCGATGTAATAAGCCCCGGAAGCACCCAGATCAGCGATTACCGCGTACAGCTTGATGGCCGGGTACTCGGCACGCAGGCGACGAATTTCGTCATACACATAGCCCGCCTGCACCGGGCTACCGCCCGGACTGTTGATGCGCATTACCACAGCCTTTGTCTTGCCGTCCTTGAACGCGTCGCGCAGGCTCTTGACGATGTTGTCGGCACTGGCGGCCTCCTGGTCGGCAATCACCCCGCGCACCTCGACCAGCGCGGTGTGACTGGCACTGCGCGAGGCTGCCTTGTCCATGTCCATCAGTGGCGAGAACAAAGCCAGGATGCCGAACAGGTAGACGAAGGTCAGCAACTTGAAGAAGATGCCCCAGCGCCGCGACCGGCGCTGCTCCTGCACACTGGCCAGCAAGGTCTTTTCCAGCAGCTTCCAGCTTTTGCGCTCTTCGCGCTCCTCGGGCTCGGCCTCGGGGGCTTTCCATTCGTCTGCCATGCTTACCTACCTTGGAAGTGGAATTGCGGAACCACCCAGCCACTCGCGCAGCTGGGAAAAATGATCGATGCACACCTGCGGACCAAACTCGGCCAGCGCTTGCAGCGACATGGCACCATAGCCCACCGCCACCGAATGCATGCCGGCATTACTGGCCATCTGCAGGTCGAATGCCGAATCTCCGACCATCAGCGCACGCGCCGGTTCGACGCCGCAATGGCCGAGGATTTCCTCGAGCATCAGCGGGTGTGGCTTGCCACGGGTCTCGTCGGCGGCGCGGGTAATGTCGAAGAACTGCTCCCAGCCATTGGCCTTGAGCACCCGGTCCAGCCCGCGACGGGCCTTGCCGGTGGCCACCGCCAGCCTGTAACCCTCGGCGCGGAAGGCATCCAGCGACTCGGTCACGCCTTCGAACAGCGGCGAAGGCTGCTGATCCAGTGCCATGTAGATATCGGCGTAGTGCTGCCGGAAGCTTTCGACCTGGGCAGGCGCCAGGTGCGGGTACAGGGTGTGGATTGCCTCGCCCAGGGCCAGGCCGATGATGCCCTTGACCGCATCGTCGCTGCTTTGCGCCTCGCCGGCGCGCTCGGCGGCGGCGTTCATGGCTTCGACAATTCGCCCGATGGAATCGGCCAGGGTGCCGTCCCAGTCAAAGATCAGCAGCTCGTAGTCTTTCTTCATAGGTCACGGCGCACTTAAACGTTCTACAGTCTTGGCCCACACCTCGTCCACAGGCGCTTCAAGCTTCAGCTCGCCACCGTCGGGCAGCGGCACCGTCAGCGCATAGGCATGCAGGAACAGGCGCTTGCCGCCCAGCTCGCGAATTTCACGGCTGAAATCTTCGTCGCCGTACTTGCTGTCACCCGCGATCATGTGCCCCGCATGCAGGGTATGCACGCGAATCTGGTGAGTACGGCCAGTGATCGGGCGCGCCTCGACAATGGTGGCGAAGTCGCCGAAGCGGCGCAGCACGCGGAACAGGGTCAGCGCCTCCTTGCCCTCGTCATTCACTTCGACCATGCGCTCGCCGGAACGCAGGTTGCTTTTGAGCAACGGCGCGTTGACCTGCTTCTTGGCGGTCGGCCAGTGGCCGCGCACCAGCGCCATGTAGCGCTTGTCGACACCGTCGCCGCGCAAGGCAGCGTGCAGGTGGCGCAACATGCTGCGCTTCTTGGCGATCATCAGCAGGCCGGAGGTGTCGCGGTCCAGGCGGTGCACCAGTTCCAGTTCCTTGGCATCCGGGCGCAGCTGGCGCAGCGCTTCGATCACGCCGAAGCTCAGGCCACTGCCACCATGCACGGCGATGCCGGACGGCTTGTTCATCACGATCAGCGCCTTGTCTTCATAGACAATGGCCGCTTCCAGGCGCTGCAACAGGCCCTGCGCCACCGGCGCCGGCTCGTCGCGCTCCGGCAGGCGGACAGGCGGCACCCGCACGATGTCGCCCGCCTGGATCTTGTACTCCGGCTTCACGCGGCCTTTGTTTACCCGTACTTCACCCTTGCGCAGGATGCGGTAAACCAGGGTCTTGGGCACGCCCTTGAGCGCCGTGATGAGGAAATTGTCGATGCGTTGGCCGGCAAGCTCCGGCGCGACTTCGATCAGCTGAACGCCGGAAGTCGGAGGGGTATTGGTCGTCATGGCGGGAATCATAACAATTTTTTATGGAATTGAAGCACTTAATCATTGCTGCTATAGTCGCGAACGCCGCCAAAAGCGGCAGGCCAGCGAAACCAGGCCCTTGGCCGGTTCCTGACCTTCGCAATTCTCCAGGACGCGAGGCCGTCCTACGGGGTTTTCGCCAGTTTACCGAATTGCCTGGAATCGCCACCAGCGCTGTGTAGAGAAGGCCGAAAAAAAACGACAAGTGCGGTGTTTCACCTGCTTATCCCACTTCTTTTCGCTGTACCTCTGCCCGCCCCGTCGCTTCCACGCAACGCACGGCGAATGCTTCGGAAATACCTGCCTTGGACATGTAATGGCGTCAGCTTCCCACTTTTGAAGCTGGCGAAAAATGCAACCCGTTGCGGATTCAGCGCGCGGCAGCACCCGAATTATCAGGGATACGTGCAGGGTGGAGATGCACAGCCCTCGGACCGTGTAGCACCGCGTCCGGCCACCGGCCCAGTACAATGGCCGGCGAGCGGATAAGGTCCTGAACAGATGCCCCCGGGCGTCCACGGCTGACGGTTGATTCCTCCTCCTGACTGAGTGCACAAGGCCCGCTTGGTTGATTCGGATACCCATTCGAAGCCACCGGGGCCTTGTTGGCACCGCAGCAAACAGGACGCGTCGTCGCGACAACGGCAGGCTGGGCAACCGGCTGGTGCCGAACGTTGCTCGACACGGGGGTGGCCCGGCCACCCTTTGCGCACCTTGGCACCGACCATGAGACGTCGTGTGTGCCGAACGCCGTTTCCGGCAGCCCGGAAACCGACGGTACAACATGAAAAGAATGCTGATTAACGCAACTCAACCCGAAGAGTTGCGTGTAGCCCTGGTGGACGGCCAACGTCTCTACGACCTGGACATCGAGTCTGGCGCGCGCGAGCAGAAAAAGGCCAACATCTACAAAGGCAAGATCACCCGCATCGAACCCAGCCTCGAAGCCGCCTTCGTCGACTTCGGTTCCGAACGTCACGGCTTTCTGCCGCTGAAAGAAATCTCCCGCGAATACTTCAAGAAGGCCCCGGAAGGCCGGGTCAACATCAAGGAAGTACTCAGCGAAGGCCAGGAAGTCATCGTCCAGGTCGAGAAGGAAGAGCGCGGCAACAAAGGCGCCGCCCTCACCACCTTCATCAGCCTGGCCGGCCGCTACCTGGTGCTGATGCCCAACAACCCGCGTGCCGGTGGCATCTCGCGCCGCATCGAAGGCGAAGAGCGCAACGAACTGCGCGAAGCCCTGAACGGCCTGACCGTACCGGGCGACATGGGCCTGATCGTGCGCACTGCCGGCCTAGGCCGCAGCAGCGAAGAAATGCAGTGGGACCTCGACTACCTGCTGCAACTGTGGGCCGCCATCAAGGAAGCGTCCCAGGACCGCGTTGCGCCATTCCTGATCTACCAGGAAAGCAACGTCATCATCCGCGCCATCCGCGACTACCTGCGCCAGGACATCGGCGAAGTGCTGATCGACAGCATTGACGCCCAGGAAGAAGCCCTTACCTTCATCCGCCAGGTGATGCCGCAGTACGCCAGCAAGGTCAAGCTGTACGAAGACAGCGTGCCGCTGTTCAACCGCTTCCAGATCGAAAGCCAGATCGAGACCGCCTTCCAGCGCGTGGTCGACCTGCCGTCCGGCGGCTCGATCGTGATCGACCCGACCGAAGCCCTGGTGTCTATCGACATCAACTCGGCGCGTGCCACCAAAGGCAGCGACATCGAAGAAACCGCCTTGCAGACCAACCTGGAAGCGGCCGAAGAAATCGCCCGCCAGCTGCGCCTGCGTGACATCGGCGGCCTGATCGTCATCGACTTCATCGACATGACCCCGGCAAAGAACCAGCGCGCCGTGGAAGAACGCGTGCGTGAATGCCTGGAAGCCGACCGCGCCCGCGTGCAAGTGGGCCGCATCTCGCGCTTCGGCCTGCTGGAAATGTCCCGCCAGCGCCTGCGCCCGTCGCTGGGCGAAAGCAGCGGCATCGTCTGCCCACGCTGCTCCGGCACCGGCATCATCCGTGACGTCGAGTCGCTGTCGCTGGCCATTCTGCGCCTGATCGAAGAAGAAGCCCTGAAGGACCGCACTGCCGAAGTACGTGCCCAGGTGCCGATCCCGGTGGCCGCGTTCCTGCTCAACGAGAAGCGCAACTCGATCACCAAGATCGAACTGCGTACCCGTGCGCGCATCATCATCCTGCCGAACGACCACCTGGAAACCCCGCACTTCGAAGTCCAGCGCCTGCGCGACGACAACCCGGAAGTGCTGAACAACCAGTCCAGCTACGAAATCGCCGCCAGCGAAACCGAAGAAGCGCCGCAACCGACTGCCACCCGCACCTTGGTACGCCAGGAAGCCGCGGTGAAAACCGCCCCGGCCCGCGCCAATGCACCGGTACCGGCCGCCGCTGAAGAGCCGCAGCCTGCCGCGCCGGTCGCCCCTGCCCCAAGCGCCCCGGAGCCAAGCCTGTTCAAGGGCCTGGTGAAGTCGCTGGTCAGCCTGTTCGCCGGCAAGGACGAGCCTGCCGCTGCACCGGTGGTCGCCGCCGCTGAAAAACCGGCCGCCGAGCGCAGCCCGCGCAACGAAGAGCGCCGTAACGGCCGCCAGCAGAGCCGCAACCGCAACGGCCGCCGCGACGAAGAGCGCAAGCCGCGTGAAGAGCGTGGCGAGCGCGCACCACGTGAGGAACGTCAGCCACGCGAGGAACGCGCTCCGCGTGAAGAGCGTGCGCCACGTGAAGAACGCGCCCCACGCGAAGAGCGTGCACCGCGTGAAGAACGCGCCCCACGCGAAGAGCGCGCCCCACGCCAGCCTCGCGAAGACCGCCGTGGTAACCGTGGCGAAGAGCGCGTGCGTGAACTGCGTGAGCCGCTGGACGCCACCCCGCCAGCCGAACGCGAAGAGCGCCAGCCACGTGAAGAGCGCGTAGCCCGTGAGGAACGTGCCCCACGTGAAGAACGCGCCCCTCGCGAAGAACGTGCTCCACGCGAAGAACGTGCCCCTCGTGAAGAACGTGCGCCACGCGAAGAACGTGCCCCTCGTGAAGAGCGTGCGCCACGCGAAGAACGCGCCCCTCGTGAAGAGCGTGCTCCACGCGAAGAACGTGCCCCACGCCCACCACGCGAAGAGCGTCAGCCACGCGCTGCTGAAGAAGCGGCCGAACAGGCTGCCGAGCTGGCCGAAGAGCAACTGCCGAACGAAGAGCTGCTGCAGGACGAGCAGGAAGGCGCTGATGGCGAACGTCCGCGCCGCCGTTCGCGTGGCCAGCGTCGCCGCAGCAACCGTCGTGAGCGCCAGCGCAACGCCAATGGCGAGCTGATCGACGGCGAAGAAGAAGGCAGCGAAGAGCAGCCACAACAGCACCAGGCCACCGAGCTGGGTGCCGAACTGGCTGCGGGCCTGGCCGTGACTGCCGCTGTTGCTACCAGCAACATCAGCAGCGACGCCGAAGCCCAGGCCAACCAGCAGGCCGAGCGCGCCACGGCTGAAGTTGCTGCCGTTGCCGAAACCGACAACAGCGAAGTCGCCAAGCCGGTCGAGCAGGCTGAAAAGGCCGAGCAGGCTGAAGCGGTAGCCAAAGCTGAAGAAGTGGCCGTGGCCCCCGTGGTCGAACAGCCGTTCAGCGAGCCAGTAGCTGTGGTCGAGGCAACTGTCGAGCCCGTGGTCGAAGTTGCGCCTCAGCCGGTTGTCGAAGACGCGCCTGCTGTCGAGCCGGCCGTGGTTACCGAAACCGTAGCTGTTGAAGCCCCGGTAGAAGCCCCGGCAATCGAAGCCGGTGAAATCGAACAGGCCCCGGCCGTGATCGAAGTCGCCCCGGTTGCCGAGCAGCCTGCCCCGGTTGTCGAAGCCCAGCCAGAAGCAGTGGCCGAGCCTGCACCCGTGGTTGTCGAGCCTGCGCCGGTCGAAGCCCCTGCCGTGGCAGAGCCTGCTACGGTCATGCTGTCCAACGGCCGCGCGCCGAACGACCCGCGTGAAGTGCGCCGCCGCAAGCGTGAAGCCGAAGCTGCAGCCAAAGCCGCGCAGGAAGCAGCTGCCGCCACCGAGGAGCCAGCCCTGGAAGCCGCCGATGAGCACAAGCCTCATCACGGTTGATAGCCAAGGCTGAATGAAAAAGCCCCGCCAGTGCGAACTGGCGGGGCTTTTTCTTGAGTGGTGCTCAACAGTGGGAGCGCATCACGGTGGCTGGCACCGGCTGCGCCGGTGTTCGCGGCTAAAGCCGCTCCTACATGTACTGCGCAAAACCGAAACCTGCGCGGTACATGTAGGAGCGGCTTTAGCCGCGAAAGGGCCGGTACAGGCAACACATCAGTACAGGTTCGGCTCCATTTCCAGCGTAACCCCGAACCGCTCGCGGATATCGGCCTGGATCCGCCGCGCCAACGCATGCATCTGCGCCCCGCTCGCCTGGCCGTAGTTGACCAGCACCAGCGACTGCAAGCGATGCACCCCGGCATCAGCGTCGCGATAACCCTTCCAGCCAGCCTGCTCGATCAACCAGCCCGCCGCCAGCTTCACCTGGCCATCCGCCTGGGGATAAGCCACCACACCCGGATGCTGCGCCCGAATCCGCTCGACCGACTCAGCCGAAACCACCGGGTTCTTGAAGAAACTCCCGGCATTGCCCAGCTCAGCCGGGTCTGGCAACTTTTCGCGGCGAATGCTGCAAATTGCATCACTGATCGCCTGCGCAGTCGGCGCGGTTACGCCGTGCTCCGCCAACCGCTGACGCACGGGGCCATAGTCCAGGTGCGCCTGCAAGGTGCGACTCAAGGCAAAACGCACACGCAGAATCAACCAACGGCCGGGATTACGCTTGAAAAGGCTGTCACGGTAACCAAAAGCGCATTCCGCCAAGCCGAAGTCACGCAGCTCACCGGTCTCGCGGTCCAGGGCAGTCAAGCCGGCAAACACGTCCTTGATCTCCACCCCATAGGCACCCACGTTCTGCATCGGCGCAGCACCCACGGTACCGGGGATCAGGCTGAGGTTCTCCAGCCCGCAATAGCCCTGCGCCAGCGTCCACTGCACGAACGGGTGCCACGGCTCACCGGCCTCGGCCTCGACCACCACATGTTCGCCATCGTCACTGAGCACGCGCCGGCCACGGCTGGCCATGTGCAGCACCAGGGCCTCGATGTCGCGGGTCAGCAGCAGGTTGCTGCCGCCACCGATCACCAGCACCGGCAAGCCCTGTTGTTGCGCCTGGCCCAACGCCTGACGCACTTGCTGGTCATCCTGCGCCTGGCTGAAATAGCGCGCCTTCACGTCGATGCCGAAGGTGTTGTAAGGCTTGAGCGATACCTGCTCCTGCCACTGCCCTGTCATAACCGCCCCTTGATTTCCAGTACCAGCGCCTGGCAAGCCGCCTCGACCAGGTCGAGTACCTGCTCGAAGCCGTCGGCCCCGCCATAGTACGGGTCGGGCACTTCATCCAGCGCTGCACCGTAGCGACGCAGGAACAGGTCGAGCTCGCCCACGGCGGTGTGCGGGCGCAGGGCTCGCAGATCGCGCAGGTTGTTTTCGTCCATGGCCAGGACCAGGTCGTACTCGGCAAAGTGCGCCGCCGTGACCTGCTGGGCACGTTGCTGCGACAGGTCATAGCCACGCGCCAGCGCCGCCTTGCAGGTACGGCTGTCGGGCGCCTTGCCAACGTGCCAGTCGCCGGTACCGGCCGAGGCCACGCGCACCTGGCCGGCAAGCCCGGCCGCCTGCAATTGCTGGCGCAGCACACCTTCGGCAGTGGGCGAACGGCAGATGTTGCCCAGGCACACGAACAGGACGCGCATCAGGCCTCCAGCAAGCGCCGCACGCGCTCCAGGTCTTCTGGGGTATCCACACCCACGGCAGGCGCCTCGATGGCGTCCTCGACGTGAATGCGCACGCCGTGCCACAAGGCACGCAGCTGCTCCAGGGCTTCGGCCTGCTCGAGCCAGCATGGGCCCCAGCTGACGAAGTCATGCAAGAAACCGACGCGATAGGCGTACATGCCGATGTGACGGCGGTAAGGCACACCTTGCGGCAGCTGGTCACGGCCATTGGCGAAGGTATCGCGCGCCCACGGCAGCGGCGCACGGCTGAAGGTCAGGGCCAGGCCGTTCTTGTCGCTGACAACCTTGACCGCGTTGGGGTTGAACACGGTTTCCGGCTCATGGATGAGTTCGGCCAAGGTGGCGATGCCCGCTTCCGGGTGGGCTGCCAGGTTGGCGGCCACCTGGTCAATGATCACCGGTGGAATCAGCGGCTCGTCGCCTTGCACGTTGACCACGATGGCATCGGCAGCCAGGCCCAGTTGCGCAGCCACTTCGGCCAGGCGGTCCGTGCCCGATTCATGGTCGACACGGGTCATCAGCACTTCGGCGCCAAACGCCTGGCACGCCTCGAAGATGCTGGCATCGTCGGTGGCAATGACCACGCGACCAGCAGCGCTTTTGCGCGCCTGCTCCCACACATGCTGCACCATCGGCTTGCCGGCGATTGCCAGCAGCGGCTTGCCTGGCAAACGCGTGGAGCGCAAGCGGGCGGGGATCACCACGGTGTAGTTCAGGCTCATTTGTCCAGGCGCTCGTCGTCGGTCAGGGTGCGTGCTTCGCTTTCCAGCATGACCGGGATACCGTCGCGAATCGGGTAAGCCAGGCCAGCGCCCTTGCTGATCAGCTCGGTCTTGTCGGCACTGAGCTTGAGCGGGCCCTTGGTAATCGGGCAGGCCAGGATATCGAGCAGTTTGGTGTCCATTGAAAGCGTCCTTTAGGCCAGGTGGCCGGAAATTGAAAACAGGCTCAGGGCTTGCGCAGCAGGCGCTGCAACTGGCTGTCGAACCAGGCGCTGAACGCCGGCGTGGGCTGCGCTTCGACAGCCAGGTACCACCAGTCATCAGCGGCGAAGGGCCGGCATTTCACCGCGTCCTTCTCGGTCATGACCAGCGGCAACGGCGGGTTGAAGGCCAGGCTCCGGGCGCTGAATTGCGCATGGTCGGCAAACGGGTGCGGCAGCGGCTGCCAGTTTAGCCCCAGCAGGGTATTGAAGAAACGTTGCGGGTTACCGATACCGGCCACCGCGTGCAGGCGCTGGCCTGCGGGGAAATGGTCCAGCGGGCGGCGTTCACCACTGCGCAGGTTGACCAAGGCCGATGGCTGCAGGCAAAAGCCAAAACCGTCGGCGCGATCTGCGCTGGCGCCATTGAACAGCACCGCGTCGGCGCCCTGCAGGCGCTCGGCAGGTTCGCGCAGGGGGCCGGCCGGCAGGCAACGGCCGTTGCCAAGGCCACGGGCGGCGTCGATCAGTACCAGCTCCAGGTCACGGGCCAGGCGGTAGTGCTGCATGCCGTCGTCACACAGGATCAGGTCGAGCGTTTCGCTGGCCAGCAGCGCCTGCACCGCACGGGCGCGGTCGGGGTCGATCATCAGCGGCACGCCGGTGCGCTGTACGATCAGCAGCGGTTCGTCACCGGCTTGCCCGGCGGGCTGGTCGGCGCGCACGCGCCAGGGCAACTGTGGTGGCTTGGCACCGTAACCACGGCTGACCACGCCCACCTTCAGCCCCTGCTGGCGGCAGTGCTCGATCAGCCAGAGAATCATCGGTGTCTTGCCGGTACCACCGACGGTGATGTTACCCACCACGATGACCGGCACCGGGGCCCGGTAGCTGGCGCTTTCACCGCTGAGAAAACGCGCGCGCTTGCGCGTGACCACACGGCGGTACAGCGCCCCCAGCGGGCGCAGCAACGCCAGCGCCGGGTGCCCGGTGTACCAGGCGGCAAGCAGGCGGTCGGCGAAGGCCATCAAGGCGTACCCTGGGCCGCCTCGACGGTGGTCATGCGCAACTGGCTGAAACCGAGCTTGCCGGCGGCATCCATTGCAGTGACCACAGCCTGGTGCGGGGTCTTGCCGTCGGCGCTGATGGCCAGCGGCAGCTTGTTGTCGCCGCCCGACTCACGTTCGATGGCCTCGCTCAGGGTGGCCAGGTCGCTCTTGGGCAGCAGGTGGTTGTTCACCGAATACACGCCTTCGGCGCTGATGGTGATTTCCACCAACTTGCCCTGGTCGGCCGGCGCCTGCTCGGCACTGGCTGCCTCAGGCAGCTCGACGCGCAGCTGGGTCTCGCGGGTGAAGGTGGTGGTGACCACGAAGAACAGCAGCAGGACGAACACCACGTCGATCAGCGACGCCAGGTTGATGTCGACATTCTCCCGCTGGCGATTGCGCCGGAACTTCACGCCTTGCCTCCGGCCACTTCCACTTCGCGGTCGCCCTGCAGCACTTCCACCAGCTTGATTGCCTCCTGCTCCATGCCCACCACCAGCTCATCAATGCGGCGCAGCAGGAAGCGGTGGAAGAACACCGCCGGGATACCGACCATGAGGCCGGCCGCCGTGGTGACCAGCGCCTTGGAGATACCACCGGCCAGGACAGCGGCATTGGTGGTCATCTGCGAGCCCATGAAAGCGCTGAAAATGTCGATCATGCCCAGCACGGTACCCAGCAGGCCCAGCAGCGGGGCCATGGCGGCAATGGTGCCGAGGGTACTGATGTAGCGCTCCATTTCGTGGATGACGCGCGAGGCGGCTTCCTCGATGCACTCTTTCATGATTTCGCGGCCATGGCGCGAGTTGGCCAGGCCTGCGGCAAGGATTTCGCCCAGTGGCGAATCGGCACGCAGCGCCTTGAGCTTGTCACTGGTGAGTTGCTTGTCCTTGATCCATACCCATACCTGGCCCAGCAGGTGCGGCGGGGTGACGCGGCTGGCGCGCAGGGTCCACAGGCGCTCGACGACGATAGCCATGGCAGCGATGGAACTCAGAATGATCGGCAGCATCATCCAACCACCGGACTTGACCAATTCCCACACAGTAAACGCCCCTTCGGAAAAAGGCCGCCACTCTACCATAGGCGCGCGGGGGGCTCATCTGCCGGAGGTCAGGGAATTGGTGGGGTGGGTAGGCGGGCATGGGTTGGATTGGTATCAGGTCCTATAGTTGCATGCTCTCAGTAGGCATCAAGGCTGGCAGGTGCATGCCTTGGTTTTTTCAGCGCCTGTGAGATCGAGCGCCGCCCGCGCGGCGCTTCGCGGGGCAAGCCCGCTCCCACAGTTTGTTTCGGGCCAATCTTTCCTGTGAGGCCTCCACTGTTCGCCTTGTTTGTTCCCTTCGATATCGAGGTGAGCGCAACTGTATTCCACTGATCTCCAGTCATGCACCAAGGCGGGCACCGGTAATTGCACAGGAGAGATTGGCCCGAAACAAACTGTGGGAGCGGGCTTGCCCCGCGAAGCGCCGCGCGGGCGGCGCTCGATCTCACAGGCGCTGAAAATGTAAAGCCAAACACCTGCTGCCAATGAAAATGCAAAGGCAAACACCTTCAAGCCCCACCACCTCACCGCCCCCGCCAGAACCGCCGCTGCCCCCGCATACCCTCAACCTCTCCTCCCCCACCCAACACCACCCGCAAAGCCCCGTCCACCGCCGTGTCATGCATCACCACCCCATGCCGCCGATAACGTTCGACCACCTGCCCATGCGGGTGCCCGAAGCTGTTGTTGCGCCCCCGCGAAATCAGCACCCCACGCGGCGCCGTGGCACGGATAAAGGCTTCGCTAGAAGAACTGCGGCTGCCGTGGTGCGGCGACTGCAACCAGTCAATGCGCGGAGAATCGTTAGCCGCCAGCCAGGCCCGTTCGGCCCCGGCCTCTATATCCCCCGCCAACAGCAACCGCTCGCCCTGTGCGTCGACCAGCAACACACAAGAACGGTCATTGCTGCTCTGCCCGCCCGCCCAGCGCCACAACGAAAAACGCACGCCATCCCAGTCCCATTGCTCGCCGCTGGCACAAGGCTGCAACTGCACATCGTCCAGCGCTTCCCCACCGATGACCCGCTCGACCGGCAGGCCACGCAAGACAGCCGCAGCACCACCCGCATGGTCAGCATGGGCATGGCTGATCAACATCAAATCCAGGCTCCCTACACCCAGCTTGCGCAAGGTCGGCAGCACCACCCGCTCCCCCAGGTCACTTTCGCCCCTGGCCGGCCCTGCGTCGTACAGCAGGTTGTGATGGCGGGTACGCAACAGCACCGCCAAGCCCTGGCCAACGTCCAGCTGCCAGACCTCGACCTGCCCGAAAGGCACCGGCTCCCGCGGCACCCACAACGCCAGCAACATCACCCCACCCAAGCCGCGCAGCGGCACGCCACGGGGCAGCAACACCAGCAAGGCCCCCAGGCAGACCAGCATCCAGGCCCACAGTGGCAACGCGGGTGGCACCCACGCTGGCCGTTGCTGCGCCACCAGTGCCAGCCCGCGAAACAGCACATCCAGCAAGCCACCCGCCAGCCACAAAAGCGCTTCCCCTACCCCGGCCAGCGGCAGCAGCAACGTGCCCAGCAACGCCACCGGCAATACCGCCAGGCTGATCCACGGCACCGCCACCAGGTTGGCCAGCGGCGCACTCAGGCTCACGGGCAGACCCACGGCCAGCAGCACCGGCAACAACCCGATGGCGATCACCCACTGCGCCCGCGTCCAGGCCTGCCAGGGCCGCCAGCCGCCCAGGCGGGCACTGAAGCAATAGATAAGCGTGGCGACGGCACCAAACGACAACCAGAAGCCGGGTAGCAGTGCCGCCAGCGGCTCGACCAGCAAGACGGCAACCAGCGCCAGCAGCAACGGCAGAAGAGCCCCATGGTGGCGAAAGCGCAGGCGCCAGAGCAAGACCACGGCCAGCATCAGGCAGGCGCGTTGTACCGGCACGCCGGCACCGGCCAGCCAACCGTAGGCCAGTGCGGCAGCCATGGCCAGGGCGCAGGCACAGGGCAACCACGGTAGCCGGGCCGGCCACAACCCCCAGCGCGCCAAACCGGCGACCAGCCCATACAGCAAACCGGCCAGCAGACCGATGTGCTGGCCAGAAATCACCAGCAAATGCACAGTGCCGGTGGCCTGCAATGCCTGCCAGTCCTCCCGGGCCAGGCCCGCTCCGTCACCAAGCACCAGTGCCACCAGCGCCGCTTGCCGCCCATTGGCGTCGACGGCCAACAGGCGCTGGCGTAGCGTGTCGCGCCAGCCGCCGACAACGGGCGCCAGCAGGTGCCCGGCCTTGACCGTGCCGGTGGCGCCCACCCGACGCGCCAGCAGTTGCGCTTCCCGGTCAGGCCCATGAGGGTTGAGCAGCCCGGCCGGGCGCTGCAAGGTCACCGCCAACTGCCACTGCTCGCCCGCCTGCACCGGCGGCCCGTCGAACCAGCTCAGTTGCAGGCGTTGCGGCAGCTCAGCCCGCCGCGAGCGGGCGCCTTCCAGTTCAAAACGCACACCGTGCGCCGTGCGCGCCGGCAAGCCGACCACCCGGCCCTCCAACCACAAGGTTCGGCCATCCAGCTTGGCGGCCAGGCGATCATCCAGCGCCTGCTGCGCCGACCAACAGGCCCAACACAGGCCCAGCAGCAAGCAGCCCAGCGACCACGCGCGGGTGAACAGGCCAGCGACAGCAACAATGGCCAACGCCAGCAACCATCCGACCGATGGAAAGGCGGGGAGAAAGCCCAGGCAAAGCAGCCCGAGCGCGAGCGCAAACATCCCTGTGCGCATGAGGTAGAGCTCCAGAAGGCGGATCACCCCCTGAGGCATAGCCCAATTGCCGGCAAGGTTTGCTCAACAATTGTCACAAACTCTAAACGAGGCTGAACGGGAATAAGGGCATACTGCCCGGATCAACGCTCCGGGAGCCCACATGCCGCGCCGCCTGTTCAAACGCTACATGCCGGACCCGACCAGCATTCGGGAACACAAGTCCTTACGCTTTTTCGGCAAGTTGCTGCACGACCCGAACCTCTGGCACCTGAATCGCCATTCGGTGGCGCGGGCCATGGGCGTGGGCCTGTTCGCGGCGCTGATCCCGATGCCGGCGCAGATGCTGCTGGCTGCCGCGCTGGCCATTCCGCTGCGCGGTAACCTGCCGATCGCGGTCAGCCTGGTGTGGTTGACCAACCCGCTGACCATGCCGCCGGTGTTCTTCGTCACCTATATGACCGGCGCCTGGCTGATGCAGGTACCGCCACGCACCCTCCCCGACGAACTGACCTTCGAATGGATCACCGGCCAGTTGGCGACGCTGTGGCAGCCCTTCCTGCTCGGCTCGGTGGTGTGCGGCGTGGTGCTGGGCATCGTGGGCTACTTCGCCACCATGCTGTACTGGCGCTGGTGGGTGGGCCGGCAATGGCGTCGCCGCCAATGCCGGTGCAAGGCCTCAGGCGCGCATGCCGCGGCCGCTGACCAGCAGGCGAACACACAGGGTGTAGAGCACCGCAGTGGCCACCAGCATGAAGGTGATCGCCGTACCAATGCTGATATCCGACACCCCTAGAATGCCGTAGCGGAACGAGTTGACCATGTGCAGCACCGGGTTGGCCAGCGACACGGTCTGCCAGAACGGTGGCAGCAGGTTGATCGAGTAGAACACCCCGCCCAGGTAGGTCAGTGGCGTCAGCACGAAGGTCGGGATGATCGAAATATCGTCGAAGTTGCGCGCAAACACCGCGTTGACAAAGCCCAGCAGCGAGAAGATGGTCGCAGTCAGCAGCACCACGATCACGGTCACGCCCAGGTGATGCACCTGCAGGTCGGTGAAAAACATCGACAGGATGGTTACGATGACCCCCACCGCCAAACCGCGCAGCACGCCGCCCAGCACATAGCCGACGAGGATGGTGTGCGGCGATACCGGCGATACCATCAGCTCTTCGATCGAACGCTGGAACTTGCTGCCGAAGAAGCTCGAGACCACGTTGCCGTAGGAGTTGGTGATCACCGACATCATGATCAGCCCCGGCACGATGTACTGCATGTAGGTGAAGCCGCCCATGTCGCCGATCTGCCGGCCGATCAGGTTACCGAAGATGACGAAGTACAGGACCATGGTGATTGCCGGCGGCAGCAGGGTCTGCGGCCAGATGCGCAAAAAGCGCCGCACTTCACGGTAGACGATGGTGTTCAGGGCGACCCAGTTGGTGCGCAATTCCACACTCATACGGCCACCTTCGACAGGTTTTTTTCCACCAGGGACACGAACAACTCCTCGAGTCGGTTGGTCTTGTTGCGCAGGCTTTGCACTTCGATGTTCTGCAGCGCCAACTGGCCGAACAGCGCCGTGATGCCGATGTCCTTTTCCACCTGCACTTCCAGGCTGTGCGGGGTCAGCAGCCGGCACGGGTAACCCTGCAACACGGGTGCTGTAGCCAGGTCCTGCTTGATGTCGAGGACGAAGGTTTCAACATGCAGCTTGCCCAGCAACTGGCGCATGCTGGTGTTCTCGACGATGGTGCCGTGGTCGATGATGCCGATATTACGGCACAGCTGCTCAGCCTCTTCCAGGTAGTGGGTGGTGAGGATGATGGTGATGCCTTTCTGGTTCAGCTCGGTGAGGAAGCTCCACATCGAACGGCGCAACTCGATGTCCACGCCGGCAGTGGGCTCGTCGAGGATCAGCAGGCGTGGCTCGTGGATCAGCGCGCGGGCAATCATCAGCCGCCGCTTCATGCCGCCCGACAACGAACGCGAGGGCACGTCACGCTTGTCCCACAGGCCCAGTTGGGTCAGGTACTGCTCGGCACGCGCCTTGGCCACCTTGGGCGGGATACCGTAGTAGCCGGCCTGGGTCACGACAATGTCGAAGCACTTCTCGAACTGGTTGAAGTTGAACTCCTGCGGCACCACGCCCAGGCAACGCTTGAGCGCCGAGGGCTCGCGGTCCAGGTCGTGGCCAAATACGTTGACCGTGCCGCTGGTCTTGTTCACCAGGGTGGAAAGGATGCCGATGGTGGTGGATTTGCCGGCGCCGTTGGGGCCGAGCAAAGCGAAGAAGTCGCCTTCGGCAACGTCCAGATCGATGCCCTTCAGGGCCTGGAAGCCGTTGCCGTAGGTTTTGGTCAGCTGTCGGATGGACAGGGCAGAACTCATAGCGGGTCACTTACCGAAGAATAAGGTGCAGGACACGCCAGATAACGTCACTGGCGCAGTGAGTGCGGCCAATGGTGCAAGGCCTGGCCGCACAAGTACAGTCATGTGTATTGATAGTGACTATCGAAACAGCCGTGGTGTTCGATCAGGTCAGCGCCGTCATCACCGCAGCCTGGTAGGCCGGCCGCGCCTTCAGGCGTTGGTACCAGGCCTCCAGGTGGTGCATGGCCGGGCGTTCGATGGGCATTTCGAACCAGGCATAGACGAAGCTGCCCAGTGGGATGTCGCCCATGCCGATCTGGTCACCGGACAGGTACGGCTGTTTGGCCAGGGTTTCGTCGGCGATGGCCAGCAGCTGCGCGCACTGCTTGTGCGCGGCGTTGATCGCCACCCAGTCGCGCTGGTCTTCCGGGGTGCGCAGCAGGCCCCAGAACAATGGGCGGAACGGTGTGGCGAAGGATGAGGTAGTCCAGTCCATCCACTTGTCGGCCAAGGCGCGCTGGCGCGGGTCTTCCAGGTACCAACCCTGCTCTGTGCCATATTCGGCGCACAGGTAGCGGACGATGGTGTTGGACTCCCACAGGGTCAGGTCGCCGTCTTCCAGCATCGGCACCAGGCCGTTGGGGTTGCGGGCGCGGTAGTGCGGCTCGTTGACCACGCCGAAGGCGCCGCCGGCATCGACCGACTCGAAGTCCAGGCCCAGTTCGTGGGCGATCCATAGCGCCTTGCGTACATTGCTTGAATTCTTGCGGCCCCAGATCTTCAGCATGGCAACGTCCTTATGAATGCGGAGGTGTGACAGTCTACTCCAGAGTTTTGTCGGCTGTACCGGCCTATTCGCGGCGGTTCGACGCCTCGATGAACCCGCTCCTACAAGGAGTCGCATATCGGTTGTAGGAGCGGGTTAACCCGCGAATAGGCCGGTACAGGCGAACACAACACTGAAACTCCCACCGCCACACCCTGTCACTGTTCTGACCCTGCCGTTCACAGCGTTGCGTCTAAGCTGTCTGGGACGGCTTAAGCCCCCCTGGTTCCAAGGAGGACCGATTATGTTGCTGTTGTGGTTGGTAGTGTTGGTGATCGGCGCTGCGTACCTCACGCACCGGCGCCTGGCGCCCTTGCAGATTCTCGGCATCATGGCCGCCTACGTGCTGCTGATGGGCATTTTCAGCAGTGCCCCCGGCTGGCTGCTGACGCTGATCTGGCTGGTACTGGCACTGAAAGTCGCTCTGGTGGCGCTGCCCGACTGGCGCCGCAAGGTGTTCACCGGCCCGGTGTTCAAATGGTTCCAGCGCACCTTGCCGCCCATGTCCCAGACCGAGCGGGAAGCCATTGACGCCGGCACCGTCTGGTGGGACGGCGAACTGTTCAGCGGCCGCCCCGACTGGCGTACCCTGCTCGCCTACCCGGCGCCGAAGCTGACCGAAGAAGAGCAGGCTTTCATCGACGGCCCCACCGAACAACTCTGCGCCATGGTCAGCGACTGGCAGATTGGCCAGGACATGGACCTGCCGCCCGACGCCTGGGCACACATCAAGCAGAATGGCTTCTTCGCCCTGATCATCCCCAAGGAATACGGCGGCAAGGGCTTCTCCGCCTACGCCCACTCCCAGGTAGCGATGAAGCTGGCCACCCGCAGCGGCGACCTGGCCTCCACGGTGATGGTGCCCAACTCCCTCGGCCCGGCCGAACTGCTGCTGCATTACGGCACCGACGAACAACGCAACCACTACCTGCCACGCCTGGCCCGTGGCCAGGAAATTCCCTGCTTCGCCCTGACCGGCCCGCTGGCCGGCTCCGATGCCGGCGCCATGCCCGACACTGGTGTGGTGTGCAAGGGCCAATGGCAAGGCGAAGAAGTTATCGGCCTGCGCCTTAACTGGGAAAAACGCTACATCACCCTGGGCCCGGTCGCGACCCTGCTGGGCCTGGCGTTCAAGGCCTACGACCCGGACCACCTGCTGGGCGAGCAGGAAGAGTTGGGCATCAGCCTGGCGCTGATCCCCATCGACACCCCTGGCGTGGACATCGGCAAACGCCACCTGCCGCTGGGCGCTGCCTTCATGAACGGCCCTAACAGCGGCAAGGACGTATTCGTGCCGCTGAGCTTCCTCATTGGCGGCCAGGCCATGCTCGGCAAGGGCTGGATGATGCTGATGAACTGCCTGTCGGTGGGTCGCTCCATCTCCCTGCCCGCCGTGGGTACCGGTGCCGCCAAGTACACCAGCCTGGTCACCGGCCAGTACGCCAACATCCGTGAGCAGTTCAACGTGCCGCTGGCGGCTTTCGAAGGTATCCAGGAATCGTTGGCACGCATCGGCGGCAACGCCTGGCTGATGGACAGCGCACGCTTGCTGACTGCCAAGGCCGTGGACCTTGGCGAGAAACCCTCGGTGCTGTCGGCGATCCTCAAGTACCACCTTACCGAGCGCGGCCGTGAATGCATCCAGCACGCCATGGACGTGCACGGCGGCAAGGGCATCATCATGGGCCCGAACAACTACTTGGGCCGCAATTGGCAGGGGGCGCCGATATTCATTACGGTCGAGGGCGCCAATATCCTCTCGCGCAACCTGATGATCTTCGGCCAGGGCGCCATTCGCTGCCACCCGTTCGTGCTCAGGGAAATGGCCCTGGCCGGCCGCGAGGACCACGACCAGGCGCTAAAGGAATTCGACGACCTGCTGATGAAGCACATCCTGTTTGCCGCCGGCAACGCGGCCAGCACGCTGGTGCTCAACCTCGGGCTTGGGCGCCTGGAGGCCGTGCCCGGCGATACCTTGAGCCAAGGCTACTTCCGCGCCCTCAACCGCCAGGCGGCAGCTTTCGCCTTGCTGGCAGACCTGTCGATGATGTTGCTGGGCGGTGCCCTCAAGCGCCGCGAGCGCCTGAGTGCCCGGCTGGGCGATGTGCTCAGCTACCTGTACCTGTCCAGCGCTGCGCTCAAGCGCTACCACGACCTCGGCTCGCCGGAGCACATGCAACCCTTGCTGCGCTGGGCCATGGAAGAAAGCCTGGGCCAGGCGGAAAAGGCCCTGGACCGGCTGCTGGACAACTTCCCCAACCGGTTTGTCGGCTGTGCCCTGCGCGTACTGGTGTTCCCCTTCGGCCGTCGCCATACCGGGCCGAGCGATGAACTGGATGCCGAGGTGGCGGCATTGATCGGCCGCAGCAAGGGTGACCCGGCACTGGAAGAGCTGCTTGCCGGGTGCTACCGGCCGCAGGCCGACGGCGACCCGGTGGCGGCGTTGCAACGGGCCAGCGACTTGCTGGACGAGGCTGTGCCGCTGCACCAAGCGCTTCATCTGGCACTGAAGGAGGACAAGGTGCGGCCGAGACCCGGGCAGTCGGTGATCGATGCGGCTGTCGAGCGTGGCGTATTGCAACCCGGCGAAGGGCAACGGCTGCAGGCGGCGGAACAGGCACGTCGGGCAGTGATCGATGTGGATGCCTTCGACAAGGCGCAGTTGCTGCCTGAACAGGGCAAAGTGCGCTAAACCAAGGGGGCCGCTTTGCGGCCCAATCGCCGGCAAGCCGGCTCCCACATCGACCGCATAAACGCCAGTTTCTATGCGATTCCTGTGGGAGCCCGGCTTGCCGGCGATGAGGCCAGTACCGCCACCACCTTCCCCTGCCCGCTCTCAACCGGCGTATACTCCGCCCCCGTTTCAACCACCCCGAGGACCACCCCCATGGCCACCCCACACCTGGAATACCACCTGCAACTGCTGAACCACCTGCGCACCATCCTGGTGGCACTGGGTGAGGCCGAGCAGGTACCGGAGGAAAGCCACGCCCTGTTCCTCGAACGCTTCGACGAGCTGCTGACCTTACTGCCGCAAGATCCGCTGGAAAGCCAGTACCTGGGCCAGGACCTGATCTGCCAGGTGATCCAGCGCTATCCGCAAGTTGCCCACCTGGTGCCGCGTGACCTGCTGTGGTTCTTCGGCGGCGACTGCCTGCACTACATGCCCGACGAGGAACTGGACGTGTACCAGCAACTGGAGGAACGCCGCTACGAGGCCGAGCAGAATGGCGAAGCATTCGACTGGCACCAGCAGAAACAACTGCTGAGCCAGCCTGATGGCAATACGCAGCACTGACACAGCAAGCAAGCCGCGCTTACGAGCGCGCCTTGCATTAGCGTCAATTGCATTGCCTTCTGCAGACTTCGCCTACAGCCCCGCCTCGCACGCCCTTATACCCTGCACGCCGAACAGCCATTCAACTGTTCACACCGTTTTTTCGCATGCAGGATATGAAAATGAAAAAAACCCTTCTGGCCATCGCCTTAGGCCTGAGCAGCAACGCAGTACTGGCAGCCGACACCGGCCAAATTCTTTTTGCCGGCTCTATCAAACCCGGCGGCACTTGCCCAATCGACCTGGTCATTCCCGGCACTGGTGGCGTGCCCATTCCTCGCGTAGAGGTAGGTAACGTCCGGGCTGACCACTTCCCGAGGACCGGGAGCAAATCCACACCCATCCCGTTTGCCCTGAGGGTAACACCCGACGCCGGCTGCACCATCGGCACTGATGACGGTTACCTCACCTTCACTCCAGGTTGGCCAACTGGCAATACCAGGCTTTACGGCCTTGAACCAAACGGCGCCGAAGGCATTGCCCTGGCAATCCTGGACAGGAACCTGAACAACGTGGAGCCCGGCCAGGAATCCATCGCGTATCCGCTCGACGACACCGCACCTACCGACATGAAGTTCTACGCCCAGTTCGAGTCCACTTCAGACACCGTTACAGACGGCTTCGCGAACACCAGCGTCGAATACTCGTTCGAACACAAGTAACTCAAATCTCCCTGACTTCAATCATTTTGAGCCAGGGAGCGCTCATCAGCCCTGACGAGATACGCCCATGTTCCGCCCGTTTTCCAGCCGGATCAGCCTGGCCACGGCCATGGCCGCCTGCCTGCAACTGCTTGTCCCCCTCAGCGCCAGCGCTGCCCTCACCATCAGCTCTACTCGCGTGGTGCAGCCAAGCGACAAGCAAAGCACCAGCATCGTGGTAGCCAACCCGAGCAAGCGGCCCTATGCCGCACAGGCCTGGATCAATACCGAGGCCGATGACAGCACCACCCCGGTACCCTTGATTGCCTCGCCAGCGCTGTTCCGTATCGACCCCGCCGGCGAGCAGACCGTACAGTTCAACCGCCTGCCCAATGACCTGCCCCAGGACCGCGAGTCGCTGTTCTTCTTCAACCTGCAGGAAATCCCCCAGGCCAACGATGAGCCCGGCAATGTCCTTAACATTGCCCTGCGCACGCGCATCAAGGTCTTCTACCGCCCCAGCCAGCTCAAGGGTCGCCCGCAGGAGCGCCTGCAAGACCTGGCGTGGTCCGTACAAGCCATCGACGGCAAGCCGCATCTGGTGGTAGATAATCCCTCCCCCTATTATTTCACCTTCAACCAGCTGACCGTCAGCAGCGCCAAGGGCAGCGAAAAAATAGATGCCAGGAAGATGGCAATCCCTCTCGGCAGGCAAAGCTACCCGCTGAAAACACTGCCTATGCAGGACGACCTCAAGGTCGAGTTCAGCATTATCAACGACTTCGGCGGTGTAACACCGGCAATGTCCCGCCCGGCAGGCCGCTCTTGAGGCGGCTCAGGCCCTTAGCATCGGATGGTACTGGGGGAAGTCCACCCAGTTTGCCCCATTGTTGAAACTCACCTGCACGTGCAAGGTGAACGGCTCGTCACGCTTGAGCGTGGCAAGGAACGTCTTGAGCACGGTGACCTCGTTGTCCGCACCGATCCCCCGGCGTACTTGCGCCTCGGTAACGGCATGCGCTTGCAGCACATGATGTGGTTCAGAATCTGCGCGACTCTTCAGCACCCCGGTCACCCAGATATTGATGCGCTGACCAACTGCGATGAATCGCCACGGGTCCAGCTTCACAGGTACGTTGGCCGGGGCGCCCCCGAGGCTGAAGCCATCGCTGGTAGCACCTACCAGCACGATCTGCGGCAACTTTTCCGAGAGTGCCGCCACCTTGAGGTTGCGCGGGGTAGACGGAAACGTGTCGATGCCATCGCTAACCTCGTATGAAACCTTGAGCGCCTGGTTACTGTAGGCCAGCAGGTTCTTCTCGGGTATCAAGAACCGGTTATCTGTACCTGGCATTACTTCGGATGTCGTGAAGTAACCTGCATCACCCGGCGCCCCCCAAACGACGGTTACCCACTCATCCGGATAAATCACTGCCTCTTCGGGAACAATGACCACCATGGGCGGCTGGTAGCCGTTCAACTGTAGTGACAACGCTTCTCCAGAGCCTGCGGCCTGGGGCATCTCAAGCCACGGCAGGAACCGCGGAACGGGAGCGGCAGCCACCTGCAACGGCACAGGCCTGGACCGAGCGCTGAGATTGCCCGCCCGGTCGCGCACCTGATAATGAACATAACGCTCACCGTCGCCCCGCGACCTTATATCGTCGCCTTCGATCGACAGCAAAATCGGTTGCCCAGTGTCCTCCTGGGCAACCGTGTATTCGCCAAGCTTGTCATTGGCAAAGGGGCGATCATCCCAATAGTAGAGGATGACATCCTCTATCGCGGGTTTCTGGTAGGCTGGCAACTCCGCAAGCAGACAGTCCTCATGCTTTTCAAGGTAGCGCGCCGTTACACCGTCGCGTTCGACTTCCTCGTCGAACAGCAAAAGCCCTTCATCGCCGCCGAGCACCGGGGGTACGGTGTCAATCGTCAGTGTCAGCGGCTCGGAGTGGGTGATAACACCATTGAACCCGTACACTTCATAAGTGACTTGCCAAGTGCCGTGCAATAGCAGTGCAACAGGGGCTTCCACGAAAAGATCATCCTCGGGTATCTCGCCCTCCCAGCGCTTTGGTTCACCAACCGCCGCACCCTGCCAATACAGCGTCAATGTCTCTGGAAAACCAGGCATCGGATTGGAGTTCGGCCAGATGGGCACCTCGATCCTCAACGGCCGGCTCAGAGCCGTGGTTGGCAACAAATTCGGCTCGCCATCCGGGATGTTCGGGAGCGCCTGCGGTGCAGTAGGCGGGGCGAGCAGGTTGGCCTGAAACAGGCTCGGCAATCTTTCACGCAACCATGCCCATAGGCCCGCGGGTTTGATGTACATATCACCATCCTCGTTTAATCTGACCCACAAAAAAGGAAGGCCTGGGCCTTCCTTTCATCTGCCATTCACCAGCTGTAATGGAACCCGACGTTAGCCCCCCACGGCTGTTCGATCTTTTCGCCGTTGGCGTAATCGAAATCGGCATGCAGCTGCATACGCTCGTTCAAGCTGATAACGACCCCCATGCCCAATTCGGCGCGCGAGCCCGACAGGTCGTTATCGAACCGATGGTCGTTGACCTTCACTTCATTACTGCTGATGAATTCGTGGGCATAGGCAGCACGCACGTAAGGCTGCACTTTCTGGCCATTGCCAAGCTGCAGGGTACGCCCCACGGTTGCACCGGCCTTGCCAAGCAGTGAACGGGTATCGTCACCCCGAGCCTTCAGGCCATTGTCCAGGTGATAGTCCTTACCCTGGATAGTGACCATGGACCATTGGGTGTAGGGCTCGATGAAGTACCCCTGCCCCAGGTCGATATTGCGCCCAAACTCGGCGGACATACCCAGGCCCAGGTTGCCATAGTCACCTTTGCTGCGCTTGCCATCACTGAGTGCAACCTTGGCACTGTTGTCAAAACGGTTGGCCTTCACCACACCATCGAAGTAATAGCCACTTTGTGCATCGAGCCAAGTGGCATAGAGCCCCAGGTAGTAACTCTTGACCTCGGCAGAGCTACCACGGATCAGGTCCAGGTCAGATGAGCTGTGGCCCGCCATGACCCCGGCCAGCCACTGGCCGTCGCCCATCGGGAGCGGGGCATCGGCACCGAACGAAAAGCCACGCTGGACCTGGCTGTAGGGGCTGCCCGCACTTTCCGAAACGTTGTACTTGTTACCGTAGGCCCTCGCCCAGACGCCCGACTTGCGCTCATCCAGGCGCAACTCGCCCATGCGGCTGCGCAAGGTTGTCAACTCACCGTACCAGACGGTCGGTGCGGTATTGAACAGCGCCAGCACCGATGCCGTGCCGGGGCTGATCATTTTGCGCGAGCCATCGAGGTACCAATCGTTTCCACGCTGTACCAGCTCGTAGGAAAACGCACCGAGATCCACCGGGCCATTGAGCAGAGAAAAGCTGGCATCACCTGCTGCCGCATGCACCAGGTGCAGTGCATTTTCATTCACAGGATCTGCACCGCTGCTGCCTACGAGCAAGCTATGACTACCGGTAGCATTACCGACCTCAAGGAAGTCTGTCGCGCCGGTGGCGAAGTCAGCATCCATGATGAAGGTACCACTGCCGGCCAGCGTCCCCAGTGTCAGGCGCTGGTACTGCCCAGGCTCACCGAAACTGACCACACCACCGTTCATGGCCAGGCTGCCGACCTGGCTGTCCTCCACCATGTTCCAGCGCGCCTGGTTATTCAGCGTCAACCCTGCAACGTTCTCCAGGCGCCCGGTCAGGCTGGCCTGGTTGTCCAGGGTCAGGGCTGCATTGGAACCGGACTCGACCCGTACATCCCCTACCAGGTGGCTATTGTCCACCGTCATGGTAGCGTCTGACCCACCCACCACTTCAAGCAAGGTGCCATTGCTCGCCACCAGGCTCGAACCACCGGCAACGACGATCTCGGCCTTGGCCGGGCCAATCAGAGGGTGGCCCACGACAATCGCCGAACCGTCCTGGCCTTCGACGCGCGAACCGACCAAGGTCACCATGGCCGCACCGGCGAACGTAGGGTCGGCAAGTACCCGCAAGCCGTCCGTGGCCCCAACCAGCGAGCTGTCCTGTGCCGAAAGCTTAGCGCTGCCAAACAACTGGGCAGCCGGTGCCGTGCCGTTGCCCACCAGCGTGCTGCGCTGCAGCTCCAGGCTCGAAGCGGCCGACACCAGGGCCCCGGCTCTGCCACCCTCGACATGGCTGTCGGTGACCACGGCCGAAGCGCCAACACTGCCATCATGCTGCAAGCGCAAGCCAAAGCGGTCACTGACCACCCGTGAGTTGCCGGCGATGCTGGCGGAGGCACCCGCAACCAGGTCTACACCATCGGCCTTCTGGGCTTCGATGGTGCTCGCCTGCATGTTCAGATGCGCACCCGTCCCGACAGCGACATCACGCATCGAAGCACCCACCGCATTGAGCCTGGCATTGGGAATCAGGCGGTAGTTGTCGAGCGGGGCGCTGTTGTCGATATCACGCGTACCCTCGACGACAGTCACTGCCGATGCAAGTGGGGCGGCCAACAGCATCAGAGGCGCCATGCACAGCGCTTGCACTAACGGGCTGAGTGACAGTTTCCGGCCGGTATTCATTAATTTCAAACCTCGTTCATGTCGAATCATCATTGCCAACGGAAGGCGATCGCCGACAAGACTACAAAGGCAATTCCCAAATCTCTGTAGGAAAATTCCTAAGCTTTCACATGAAGCTCCCGGCGATGCAGAGTTGGCTCGACACCGCCAGGCTTCATTCAAGGCCTGATCGGACAACTACCGGCCGCATCGTGCATGGCAACAACTTGCTCCGCCACTTCTGAATTAACAGGCTTGCCGTCGAGGTCAAAACTGTAATAAACACGCCCTCGCCCGTAATGAATGGTTGCGTGATGGTTATAGATTGGCAAAATGTAGTCGTCGTAAGGCTGCACACGCCATACCCATTCGACCAGGTCAGCTTCCGTCAGTACGATCGGGTCATCGAACACGGTATCGTCAATTTTCTCCTCACCGCTAAGGTTATGCACGGCGTACCAGTGCATAGTCAGCGTATCTCCTGCCTTCAAACCATAATCACCCAGGCCTTTTATCAATACTCGGATTGCCGGGTCCAATGGGCTGGGATTGTCATCGTCATACAGGGCACCACAGGTCAACCAACCCTCGGGCGGTGTCGTATTACCCCCCAAAAACTCAGGCGCATCCGGGCGCAGGACAATAGCCTCGACATTCACGATGGTGCTGGGAGACTTGGGCCGATTAGGCACACCTGGGCGCTCAACCACATAATGCACGGGCACATCGCCATTGTTACGCGCCTCGATATAAGACCAGGGAATTTCCACACTTATTTCCGCCCCCAAGTTTGCGGCTTCCAGTGGATGGTCGACCTCGGCGACATGCACATCATCCCAATAGAATCTGACAACATCGTCTTCTTGGAAGGCCGGATCTACTGTAACTTTCAGCGTAGCATCTTGTTTCTCGTCTTCCGGCAGCAATGTATTCGGCGTGCCGGATACTTTGCCAAATATCTCAGCCAGGGCAAGTTTCGGATTGACCGGGTTTGGCCATTCAGGATCAGTGCCTGGATCAGTCGGCCCGATGGCCTCCAGGTTCACGTCCACATTAACGTCTTTACTGCCCTGCGGAACCGTACCGCGGCGTAGTTCATAGCTGACGTTGGTTGCTACGTTGCCCGTGCCCGAGGCGCTGTACTGATCCCACAATTGTTTTGGCTGGACTGAGAATTCCAGCGGAAACTTTGGCGCACTACCAATCTCACGCCACCCCAGTTCCAGTGTCCCCCACTTGACCTGTACCCAGTCGGTCGACTTCCAGTTGTCAAAGCTCGGAACCTCTACCACTACCCCGGTCCAGGCGTCTTCCTGATCTATCAAGCCATCCGCTGCCAACGGCACTACCGGGTCCTGAAGCCCGGAGGGCAGCGGGCCCACAGCGACACCCACGGACATAGGCACTGACAACCTGCTGATATTGCCGGCCTTGTCGACCAACACATACAGCACATACACCCCGCCATCCCCCACCGCTCTGATTTTATCGGCAGGCACGGTCAATGTCTTGGGCAATACATCAACCACTTCGATAATAACCGGGGTTAGCGCAGACGGATCTTCCGGGACATGATTCAGCCAGTAAACATAAACCTTATCGCCAGCCGCGTGCGTGTCATAGCGTGGCAACTCGACCGATACGTTGTTAATATTCGCATCGGTAACATCATAGCCCAATGCAGGAAGCGGGTCAGGTGTGTTATTACCATAGGGGGGCGCGCGATCAAAAATCAGGTCCAGCGTTTCAGAGTCCGTTGCTGCGGAGCCGGTGAATGGCTTGACCTTATAGCTGAAGACCTGTGGCCCGTCCACCCAGTTGCCGATATGATCTTTGCCTATCGTCACCGAAAGTGGAAACTTGCCAATATCTGCACCCGTGTATTCTTCACTTGACAGCAATGTAGACGTACCGCCCGCGGAGGTATGGTAGATCTCCAATACATCAAAAAAACCCGCCGGTGTCGACCCCAGCAATGGCCATGCCTCGATACGGATGACCAGATGCTTCGAAGCGTCAGTCAAAACAGCACTGAATACCGTACCGTCCAGGGTATCTGCCAACAAACTCGTGTCTATACCCGGTTTGACCAGGGCCTTGGCTTCCGCATTCAAGGCTCTTGCGCGCCTTACCTTTTGCCGAGTCAACTCAGCTGGCGTATGGATTTTACTGTTCATGCTGAAGGCCTCTCTTCCTGTCATAGTCGACGTCAACCATTAACTTCAGTGCCAATACCACAGACAGAATTCAACCACCCCACGCCCACTTAGGTAACTGGCAAATTTATCAGTTGACAGCCCCTGCACACGCAAAAAAAAGCCTGCACCAAGGCAGGCTCCGACAGATTGCCGATAGTAGGTTAAATTATTTTACCACCCGCGCGTTTCAGGCATACTGCGATGCCCAACGGTCCAGCGGATCATAGCCATAATTGGCAGTAATATCCTGCTTTGGCACATATACCTTCGCCAGGCGCCCGAAGGGGTCATATTTAAACTGGCGTTTTTCTTCATCAAGTATCATATTGCCGTCATCGTCATACTCCAACGCGATGCGCTCAGTCGCACCCTCGGCCCAAGTCATATCAATTCCCGTCAACTGTGCAGGGTCGGCGAGGTTGTCGAACAGGTATTTCGCGTCAACTTTCCCGCCCTTGAAGGTCGTTCGAACCCGGGTAATATTGTCCCGACCATCGAAGCGGAACAGCTGGCCCTCGATCTTGTTGCCATAGGGGTCAACGGGCACATAGTCACTCTCACCGCGGCAGGTATATTTCGACAACCTGGCTCGCTCTTCGTATTCGAAGTCTTCGTGGCGCAGTTCGGCATCCTCCTCCTTAAGCGTTTTGCTGGTGATGCCGTCCACCTCGTTGTAGGTTTGCGCCAGGGTCTGCACCGTGTCACCAAAGTCAAAACGGCGCAGGATTTCACGGTCGAAATCGTCATACAACAGTTCGGTTCTCAAGCTACGGCGCGTCCCGTCTTCATCCTCGGTTTCGGTGAAAATACTGGCCGTCCGGCCCAACGCGTCGTAGCCGAAGGTGCTGGTGACATTCTCGAGGGTGGTTTGCTGCAGTTGCCCAGCCCGGTTGTACTCGTAGAACTGGGTCTTGCCCAGCACATCGGTGTACCGCACCAACCGGGCTTTCAGGCTGTGAACATAGTTCATCTCATAGGTAATGTCTTCACCCGCCGGTTTACGCTTCTCTACTCTCAATTCGCCAGTACTGAAGTACTCTCGATCGAGCGATTCGTCGTTCTCGGTGCAGTGCAGCAAACGTGCATTGTGCTCGTCATAGATGTAGCTCGCATCGTTGTTCAAGGCTGTACGACGCAGCGGCTCCTCACCTAATTGCGGTACATACTCATAGTCGATGCGATTGCCGGCAGGTGTGATCACCGCCTCGGGCTGGCGCTGCCCGATGGCATACAACAGGGTACGCGCTCGCCCTCCGGTGACTGATTCAATCATACGATCCAGGCCATCGAAGGTTTGCGTACCCATCACATGGTCCTTGCCATCGGTGATATCCAACACCTTGATCAACGTCGGCAAATCGCCCTTGCTGTGCGGCGCATAGTCACGGTGCACCACCGATCTGTCGGGCAGTGTCTGATCGACAAGCCGATCATATTCATCGTAGACAGACGCTGTTTCATACCCTCTGCCATCCACTTCCCGAACGGTACGCCCCAAACCATCGCAGAAGTACCGATGCAGGCTCACCCGCTGCCCGTGGTTATCCACCCGTTCAACGTCGACAGGTTTCTCGAACAGGTTCATACGAGTAATGGTGGTGCCAGTACGCAGCAAGCGGTTGACCGACTCTCGCCACTCGCGGACAACCGGCCCCAGCCGGTCCGGCAAGCCGACCGGGTCGGTCACTGCGTAGTTGCGCACGCCGTCCGGGCCGGTTTCGCAGCTACGTTGGCGCCAGTCGTCATACTCGTAGCGGGTAGCCAATGGCAGGTTCTTCAGTTCGAGCCAATCGAACTCGACCTCTTCCACCAGATCGCCCAATTCATCGTGACGGGCGCTGTAACTGAGCCGCGGCATTTCCCTGGCTTTAGGGGTAGCGCCATAATCAGGGTCCTGGCGCTCTACCCGTACAACTCGGTTCAGCCCATCCACATAGCTCCAGGTGCACACGCCCTTTACATCAACCTGTTCCTGATAAGCCTGCTGGCCATCGGACGACGACAAGTAGTAGTTGTAGCTGCGCGATGCCTTGTACTTGCCGAACGGGTCGACGGTTTCGCGAATAACACGTCGCAGCTCGTCATACTCGTAGGCAATTTGCACCTGATTGTCGTCGTAATTGAGCACTGGCTCACCAATCAGAAGCGAATGCTGCAGGGTGTTGACCTTTTGCGAGTGCCGCTCCTTCCGCCCCTTGGCATGCGCCTGTTCGCGGGCCGACAGCGGCCGACCGTGATCGAAGCCGGTCTGGGTTTGTACCGTCTGTACCACCGGGTGCCCGCCGACAGACTCCTCGCTGTAGGCGTACTCCGTCACGGTTTTCCCATCGTCTTCATCACTGTTGAGCACCAGCGTTTGAACCCAAGCTCTGCCATAGGTCAGTGCATCGGCGAGCTCTTCGTAAACGTTGGTAGTCGTCAGCTCCAGCAGCGCCTGGTCACGTACACGGAACAGCTGCTCCTGGCAGCGGTGCAAGGTTCCCCTGCCCTGGCTGTCGAGCGACGCAATCAAGCGGTAGCTGTAGCGCTTGAGCAAGGTTTCGGCGTTGCCTTCGCCCGGGGCCGGAATGACCTCTTCGGTCTCGATAGAACGCACGAAACCCTCGGGGTCCAGATCGGCCGGATGATACTTCATCACAGTCCTTCTACCCGTGGCCTCGATTATCTCCGTCAAGTTACCATGCAGGTCGTAGCGGGTAACCTCCACCTCGTCCCGGGGAGTGCCCGACAAGCCTTTGCGCCAGGAGCGGGTGGTATTGTCCACCAACTGGAAGTTTGCAGGCTGGTCCGGGAACTGCCTATTCGGTACTTCGGGATAATGAAGGGTCTGTGTTTCAATACAATCGTTTTGCGTGGTGACCTGCTCGGTCATCAAGTGGAAGCGGTTGAACGTGGACTTGACGGTCCGCACGCCACGGCCGCCTTTGAAATACGTGGCTGTACAATCATAAGCGTAGGTGTAGTCGGTCGACTGGTACAGGTTGTCTTCACCGTTATCACTCCACCCGCTTAACGTGTTGTTGCCCAAGAAGTTGTTCGAGCTGTAGCTATACTCTGTTCGCATATCAGGCTGCTTCGCGCCTGGCTTGACCACATGGCTTTCCACGCAAGGCAGTGCCCTGCCGCTGGTGCCAGGCAACTTGAGACCTGTTTCGTCATAGGTGATGATTTCATGGCCATTGACGGGCGTCCTCAGGTCTACCAGGCACCGCACTTCGCCATACACTTGATACTCGAACGCCCAGCGTGCCTTGTCTTTGGTCGGCAGTACCACGCTGGCCAGCTCACTGCCTTTGCGACGCAGTGTATAACGCGCATGCGCTGGGGTATTCGCGTTGATATCAATGTATACCCTGTCGCTAAGGGAGTAATCGATCGCCAACAATCTGCGCTTGCTGTCATCTTCCACCCACGACAGGCAACGCACGTTTTTTGCTGGAATACCTGGCATCGGTGAGGGCACCCCCACCTCCTGGTATTCCAAGGTAATGCCATGGCCGAATGGCGACAGTATCCGCACCGGTAAGGCCACCCGCTTGTCCGGTCGCCCTGGCTCCGGGTCTGTTAACGTATAGACCTTGAGCAACTCGATCAAGCCGGTTTTGTGGGCGACGCGATAACGGGTTTCGCCCCCGACCAGAACATGCTCGAAGTGAAAGCTGTCAATTTTTCGCTCTGGCACAACCGCGCTCTGGCCGGGCCCATTGTCAATCACCTTGAACCGTTCACCGCTGTGCAGGCTGAGCATCTGGCTGTCCAGGTCATATTCGCTCAGCCCCAATCGCCACCCAGCGCCGAACCCTGAGTCCTCCGGGTTCATCGGGTTGAAGGCGATACGCAACGGCAGGTTAGGGCCATTCAGGGAGTTGGCCGCCAGTTCCGGCAGTTCGATGGCCGCTGTGTATTGGCCGGTTCGCGGGTCGACGCCAGATTGAACGAAACTCATGAAGTTGAAGGCATTGGAATGCACAACCGAGTTTGTAGTCATTTATCTCATCCCTATTAAAAAAGCACTCCCCCTTTCGGGCAAAGGCAGCAGCATGACTAACCGTGCTGCACAGGAGTGCCATCAGGTTCAGACTGGCACAATTTCAAAAGACAAGAAGTTGCGCACATCCACCGGATCAAAAGACCCGTCATTAAGCTTTTGCCCCCACTTGATGTTCACGACGTGCGCCGTGCCATAGTTATCAATCAAGGTGAGCTTCATGGGTTGAGCCAGTTTATCCCGCCACCAGCCGCCGCTCTGGTCATACCAATATTTCATGTCCGCAACCCGCTCGAGCGCCAGCAACACGGTACCCTCTGACGGCATTTCCGCGGAGGGGATAACGCGATTCAACGGTGTACCGGCTTGCTGCTCTGCCAGCAGTTCCAGTTCAGACTGATACTCCATGCGTTTGCCGACGGGGCGCTGACCGGGAAGGGCGCGCGGAGAATACGCAATACCCACGTAGCTGCTGAACGTTTCACCGAGCAATTCACTTTCCCATTGCAACATGGAGGCCCGGTCATAACGCACATCAATGAATTTTCGCCTTACACCCTGGAGCAACCAATAGTCTGTCGTGTAGTGCCAATAATTGTGAATGTCGAAACGTCCATTACCCAAGTCCTTGTCATACCCGCCCTTGGACGTGATACGTTTAGGCTTGAACGGTGTTAGATCTGCTTCCGTCAACTGCTCTAGCGGTTTCCCTTCAAGCTCTACCTCGCCTCGTGCCGTGTCCTTATCGGTTGACCTGTAGGTTTGATTGTCATGGCCTCGGAACTGAGCCCTGATATATCTCACTTCAGCCTCGAGGGTTTGAAGGTAAACCGTCAAACGACGCGTGGCCTCCTCGTCCCCCGGTGCAACGGACGGCGCGGCGACAGTGCTGGGATAATAGTCATAACGATTGCGGGTTTTGCCTGCCCCCCACTTAGGCCCCGCCGGGTTGAGGGACTCGGCACCCGCGGGCAACCACTCGATTGGTGTACCATCCCTGTGAGTCAACACCAGGGTAGCCAGTTCACCATCACTGACCGGGACATAGATAGGGCCAAAGTCGCCTTCCACAGTTTCGGTCTTGATTTCGATATCAATACCGACCTGCTGCCTACCATTCGCCCAGACTTGCTTTCGCGACGTGTTGTTGAGGCTGAGACGGAAATGAGCCAGGCTTTGCCATCGCTGCTGGCTGTGGGCCATGTTTTGGGGTGAGTTGGCATGATGCTCGATCAACGCGACCCCCGCCTGCCCCCCGTAGATGCCCGCCACTACACTGACTTGGCCCGTGCTCTGCTCTGGCGCCGTGTACCTGCCGCTTTCCTCATCCAGTGTACCTTCGCCATACAGCATCCACCTTGTGCTCTGCACCGCCGGGCGATCATCCCAGCTCGATTCCGCTGTTGGCGCTAAGGGTTCCTCAGGCAAATCGGGCATTTTGAAAGACACTCTGCCATTGCCCGGCACCGTGGGAACGTGGAACGGCTGCACTTCCCAAGGCGCACTCCTGTCGAGGATGACCACTGTCGCATAGCCTACCTCTTCCCCCCAGTTCTTCACCTGGATGCGCTGCAAACGGATCGGTACGTTATCGGTAGGTGAAGTAGGCGTGAACAGGGCATGGGGCGTATTTTCATCGCCATCAGGGTCACGGACGACTTTACCGAACGTGTTGTCCACGAGCTGCCATTCCAGCCTGCCGCTTTGTGAAGCGGTCAACCGAATGGGGCCATCGCCTTTCGCCCAGATGACCACCCGCGGGGAGATCGCCAACGCTTCGGTGGAAACGACCAGCAAAGACGACTTGGCCACAGTGGCGCTACCACTGTCGACATCCCCGCTGACCTTCACAAGACGCTGCTGGGCGGAGAACGTGTGCACACCGGGTGCAGTGTATTTGCCGCCTTCGATTTCACCGGAGTCTTGCGGGTGGTACACATCCCTGGCCGACCAGTTACTGAAAGCACCAGCGGTAGTAAAACTCAGGTCACGGCCAGCCGCGACCCTGGCGATGCGCGGCTGCAGCTGCCGGGTATGGCTACTGGCCGTCACCCCGCCGAAGACAATCATGTCATACGGATTATGCTCTTCCTTTTCCAGCACAATCTGGTAGGCATCGGGCAATACCAGTTGCTCCAGTGCGACTTCCGGGCGCGTCTTGGCTATGGGTGCACGCTCACGACTGATCAGCAGTGCACTGGCATAGTTGTCGCGGTCATTCTTGCGCGGCAGCAGATAAGGCAGAGGGCTACCCGGCTGCCCCGCCTCTTCGCCACCGATCAGTTGCATCAGCACCAGCAACGCGCCGTCGTCCGCTGGCGAAGTCCCCCCGCCGCCGCCCGCAGGTGCCTGTTGAGCCACGACTTCGATACGAGTTGTGGACAGGCTGTTGCTGCCGAAGATATCGAATTCCAACACCGGCAACTGACGGGCCAGCACGCCTTGCTGGCGGAGCTGGTCGAGTATGAATTCACCCATCTTGCTGCCAGCGACGCTACTGTAGCCCAAGGTGCAGGTGGGCTCGCCGGCCTCACTCAGGTCAAGTACCACCTGCTGCTTGTCGAGATGCGTGTGTGCCTGCACCTTCAGATGGCCATATACTTCGAACTGATAGCCCATGCCCATTTCCAGCGCATGGCTTCTTCTGAGGCGGTTGACGTTACCGATCATGAACGTCGAGGACATACAGCGCCCGGCAATCAGCTCCATGCGCACCCGCACCCGCGGCCCGCTGCCCGAGGCCCCCAGAAACGACAGCTGCGCCGGGCCCAGCGTGAGGTTTTCGAAGGCTACCTTTTCAGTTCTGGTGGCGGGGTCGATGTAGAATTCGCCGCTGATGGGCTGCAACACACCGGATTCGGTAAACGCCTCCACGAAGTTGCTCTGCAAGCCGGTGTTGACAGCGTCTCGGCCAATTGCCAGTACTGCGCCCCAACGGCGCATGCTGTCCCCCTTGGCCAGGGTATTGAGCAGGTCTTGCTTGGAATTGGTCAACATGATCAGGACCTCGCGGCATGCAGCCGATTGAAAGCCTCGTTCACTTCGGCGAAGGCTTGAGCATCCGCTTCGGTGTAAGGCATGGGCAGGACGCTGTAAGTCCAAGTCATATTTGCCTTGGAAGCACCTGCGATTACCACGTAATCACCTTCAGTCGCCCCAGGTGTGTAGACGCCGGTGGCAGGGTCGATTACACCGCTGCCCAACACCTTGAACCACACCGTCTGATCAGGTGGCAGCTCCTCCTCCCCGTCCCAGCCCGAAACAGCCAAGGTCAACTTCAGTGCACCGCCCGCTTCCAGCTTGACCTTGAGGGAGGCCGCCATCGCGGACCACGCCGTAATGACATCAATGTTCTCCGTGCGACCTGCGCCGGAAACCTGCACCTGATCCAGTTGCAGTAACCTGTCTTGTCCGCTGCCGGGGGTTTCGGGTTTGTATGGCGCTACGTAGACCTTGCAGTTCTTGCCCTTGGGGATCTCCAGCTCGTCATACTCGGCAGCTGTCGGATCTCGCAATTCGCCTTTGAAGTTCGCGCCTTTGTTCCATTCGAGCACCGTATCGATACTTCCACCTTCAAGCACATAGCGCTGCGGCGTTTGATCGGAATAGCGCGCACTGAGCAGGTTCGGCCTGACGGCCACCGCCTTGGGTACGATGGTCAATTGGGCGCTGCTGCTGTTCTCGCCTGCGGTGGCGGTGACGATGACGTTGCGGAATGTGCCAGGGATCTTGTCCGCGGCGGGCGCCTTGTACAGGCCATCGATGACTTCGCCGACCAGTGTTTTATCGGTAGCGCCATTGTCGGCAGCCTTGACGGTCCAGGAAACGGCTTCCTGAGGTTTGGGGTTGAGTGTGAACTTCTGCTGCCCACCGGCGACGAGGGCCTTGTCGAGCGGATCGATTGCGAAAGAGGTGAGCGTGGGGGCCAGCTCGCCCAACATGGAAACATCGCCTGGGATGTTGAGCGTGTCGGCTACGGAGCGCTGGCCGTTGCGGAAGAGCAGGCCGTTCAGGCGCAAGAGATCGATGACTTCTACACGTCCAGATATTTGTTCAAACACATCTTCTAGCCTTTTTTTCGCAATCGACTCCACTTCAGCTGAGCAACTGCGCACAATATCATCTACTCCCTCTATACCTGAAGCTGCATATACTTCAGCCTGCACAGTAACGTCTCCTTTCTGGACAGAGACCACCCCATCTTTATGAAGAACAGATATGGGACACTCAGCCAGAAAATCCACCCCTAGGGCTGTCCATGCCTCCCAGGGCTCGCCCGCGACTTGGCCAAAGATACGCACCCAATCTTCCATCAAGCCCTTCAAAACCCATCGGCAAACCAGCTGATTTCCGGAAAACTTAACCTCAAACTCCCCGGCATGGTATGGGGCAAATCCAACTTGGACCACCGTCTGAGAATTTAATTTTTTGGGAATGTAGAAACTGTCTACGCCAAACGACGCGCCAGCCGCCTTCTCTATAAATTTATCTTCTCCATAGTGGAATCTCATATTATCACCCGAGTAGCCGCGCACATCCTTGAACAGCCCCTCAACTACCTGCCTGGCCCACACCTCATGGGAAAGGACCAAATTCATAGAGTATCCGCCATCATCATCGGCACGCGATGGCAGCATATAGGCCATATCCTTGTCTGCTGAGGGAAAGTCCCCGTTGGTATCACCATTAAATGCCACACCAACAATAATCGCACCTTCTTCCTGCTCGGCCTGATCGGTACTGGGTACTGCTTCACCCGCCCTAGCTAAAGAATGGGTACGCACCCTGAAAGAAGTCGGGTTCAAAGCGCCCTCAATGGGCTTCAGTGTGTTCAGCTCCCACACCTGCTCGCCTCTGTCAGGGGCGTTGAATTTTTCCTGAATCAGCTCTCCCAGTTTGATATTCAGCTCTTTCCATTGGCTGACTTCGAAGTAATAGCCATCGCTGCTTGAGAGGTCCAGCACCACCCGCCCATCCTTGTCCACGACTCCGCCGGCGCCTTCGTTGAGCTTGATGTTCATCTTCACCCGCGGCGCTGTCAGCGGGTCGAGGTTCGAGATGCCCACCAGGCTCGCCTGGCTTGCCCCTGGTTCACGACTCCATTCGGTGAGCTTGCCACTCACCACTGGCATGGTCAGCGCAGCCATCGAACTGCCGATGTTCGCGTTCTCGAACGACAGGACCGGTGCACCGAAAGTAAAGTTGGACAAGCGCGTGAACTTACCGTTTTCTGTCTCCTTTTCTCCGGAGACGGGCTCGATCCAGGCACCCTTTTCCTCACGCAGAATATGTTCCTGCATCAACAGCCGATTGGCTTTCTCACGATCATAGATCAGCAAGCCCCCCCAACCTTTAGTGCGAGGTTCCTTACCCATGTATGTCAAATAGTCACGCAGTGTTGGCCTGGCCATGTAAATTCTCCTGGTAATTTAATGCGCACCCACAGGGCTGTGCACATGATGATCAAACGATGAATGCTCGCCGACACCTTATTGGCGTAGTGTCAGCGAATACGGTTTGAAGGCAAAGAAGTGCTTGCCACCGTTAAAACTCACGCGCGCACTCAGGGTGAAGGGGTTGTTCAACTTCAACTTCCTCAGATCATTCTTCGCTTCACCACCAGCAGCATTGACGAGATGCTGGTTTTCGACAGGTACCACAAGCCCATCAGGTAGGCCCTTGTTCTCGATAGTGAAATTAGCGATATAGTCGAAGGCTTTACCCGTTGCGCCGCGCCCCAACCCACTTACACGGACCCTGTCATTTATAGCCATACCCTCATATTTAATGGTCGTGCGAAAATCGTTAGTGCCCAACTTGCCCAGGTCGATTTCATTGGCATCTGTCAGGCCCTCAATCCTGGGGGCTGCCAATTCGTCCAGACGTCCAGACACGCGTCGTCGCGGCCGCTCTAACATATCAATACCTCCACACCACGCGCACCTGAGCCCATTGATTGAATGACAGGTACCCGCGCCAAATAAAATAAAGGATGGCCATGAAGTGCAACACAGCAGTGTCTTTGGCACTCCCTGCTCGCTCCGAATCACATGCCTGGCCATTATTAATGCAGCGCGGAAACGCCAACAACTAGCAGAATTGACAGGTAGCCAGCGCCCCAGCGGTGAAGGTTGCCCCCCGCGTACCTGTCAGTTTTACCAGGTGCGCTGGCATACTTTTTTTCGTAGCCTTCGGTACAGGCTAAGTCGTTCTGAGGGCTGTATACCCAGACCATTGCTCTGCCGCCATTGCGTACAAGTGAAACATTCAAGGTCAGCGACAACGGGCCTGGCAAACCGCCTGTAATCGCTGAAAGAAAGCTGGAAAGCTTCCACTTTCATAACATCAGCAAGAACTAATGCTGGAGAGCTAAAAACCGATAACAGTCACGTTGCCCAGCGCAGCAGATGAATATTGGGACTTAAGAAACCTGGCCCTCTCGGCCAATTGCCAGTACTGCGCCCCAACGGCGCATGCTATCCCCCTTGGCCAGGGTATTGAGCAGGTCTTGCTTGGAATTGGTAAACATGATCAGGCCCTCGCGGCATGCAGCCGATTGAAAGCCTCGTTCACTTCGGCGAAGGCTTGAGCATCCGCTTCGGTGTAAGGCATGGGCAGGACGCTGTAGGTCCAAGTCATATTTGCCTTGGAAGCACCTGCGATTACCACGTAATCACCTTCAGTCGCCCCAGGTGTGTAGACGCCGGTGGCAGGGTCGATTACACCGCTGCCCAACACCTTGAACCACACCGTCTGATCAGGTGGCAGCTCCTCCTCCCCGTCCCAGCCCGAAACAGCCAAGGTCAACTTCAGTGCACCGCCCGCTTCCAGCTTGACCTTGAGGGAGGCCGCCATCGCGGACCACGCCGTAATGACATCAATGTTCTCCGTGCGACCTGCGCCGGAAACCTGCACCTGATCCAGTTGCAGTAACCTGTCTTGTCCGCTGCCGGGGGTTTCAGGTTTGTATGGCGCTACGTAGACCTTGCAGTTCTTGTCCTTGGGAATCAGCAGCTCGTCATACTCGGCAGCTGTCGGATCTCGCAATTCGCCTTTGAAGTTCGCGCCTTTGTTCCATTCGAGCACCGCATCAATACCTCCACCTTCAAGCACATAGGGTTGCGGCTTGTCCTTGGTGGAAAAGCGCGCACTGAGCAGGTTCGGCCTGACGGCCACCGCCTTGGGTACGATGGTCAATTGGGCGCTGCTGCTGTTCTCGCCTGCGGTGGCGGTGACGATGACGTTGCGGAATGTGCCAGGGATCTTGTCCGCGGCGGGCGCCTTGTACAGGCCATCGATGACTTCGCCGACCAGTGTTTTATCGGTAGCGCCATTGTCGGCAGCCTTGACGGTCCAGGAAACGGCTTCCTGAGGTTTGGGGTTCAGTGTGAACTTCTGCTGCCCACCGGCGACGAGGGCCTTGTCGAGCGGATCAATTGCGAAGGAGGTGAGCGTGGGGGCCAGCTCGCCCAACATGGAAACATCGCCTGGGATGTTGAGTGTATCGGCTACGGAGCGCTGACCATTGCGGAAGAGCAGGCCGTTCAGGCGGAGGAGGTCGATGACCTCTATATTTCCGGCTATGCCTATGAGCATCTTCTCCAACGTGTCATGAATGTTAGCTTTCAGCGTGTCTACCATTCGACTTAAAAGCATTTTTGCCAAGATGTCTGCATTTTTATTAAGCCCAAATTCGGTTGTGAGCTCAACCTCTTCTTTTTTAAGCGTCAGCACCCCATCTACAAGCTCTACCCGCATATTGCAAACCGCCGAAATATTTATATCGACCGGTATAGCTTCCACACGCGGCCACTGCATACCGAGCCCAAATGTTGTAACCTGCCCAGCATCATATGTGCCGGCCACTGTCCATCTCAGTTGCAGCCCACCCGCCACAGACTCATAACTCAGCACACCCCAACTGGAACGCATAAAGACTGCAAGAATTATGTATAAAAGATCACCTACGTTTTCATCACGCCGCGAAACATCTATGTCGAGCTCAACCGCCCCACCAACGGCACTCACCGCAAAGCCATTAGCATCATACTTAAACTCAAGATCACCAGGAACAATGCCCGGCGACTTCAATATCGTTTCTACTAATGCTTTCTCCATCCACGTCTTGTGGTTCAAAACCACACTCATCGAGTAAGACTCTCCATCTTCTCGTGAAGGTAACAGATAAGCCATATCGCTATCTGCCGACGGAAAGTCTCCATTCTTATCACCATTGAATGCCACCCCAACAATAACCGCGCCATCTTCCAGATCGGCCTGGTTGGTACTGGGCACTGCCGCCCCTGCCTTGGCCAGGGAATGGGTACGCACCCTGAAGGAGGTGGGGTTCAAAGCGCCCTCAACGGGCTTCAGTGTGTTCAGCTCCCACACCTGCTCGCCTCTGTCAGGGTCGTTGAATTTTGCCTGAATCAGCTCTCCCAGTTTGATATTGAGCTCTTTCCATTGGCTGACTTCGAAGTAATAGCCAGTGCTGTTTGAGAGGTCCAGCACCACCCGCCCATCCTTGTCCACGACTCCGCCGGCGCCTTCGTTGAGCTTGATGTTCATCTTCACCCGCGGCGCTGTCAGCGGGTCGAGGTTCGAGATGCCCACCAGGCTAGCCTGGCTTGCCCCTGGTTCACGACTCCATTCGGTGAGCTTGCCACTCACCACAGGCATGGTCAGCGCAGCCATCGAACTGCCGATGTTCGCGTTCTCGAACGACAGGACCGGTGCACCGAAAGTAAAGTTGGACAAGCGCGTGAACTTACCGTTTTCTGTCTCCTTTTCTCCGGAGACGGGCTCGATCCAGGCACCCTTTTCCTCACGCAGAATATGTTCCTGCATCAACAGGCGATTGGCTTTCTCACGATCATAGACCAGCAAGGCCCCCCAACCTTTAGTGCGAGGTTCCTTACCCATGTATGTCAAATAGTCACGCAGTGTTGGCCTGGCCATGTAAATTCTCCTGGTATTTTAATGCGCACCCACAGGGCTGTGCACATGATGATCAATCGATGAATGCTCGCCGACACCTTATTGGCGTAGTGTCAGCGAATACGGTTTGAAGGCAAAGAAGTGTTTGCCACCGTTAAAACTCACGCGCGCACTCAGGGTGAAGGGGTTGTTCAACGCCAACCTCCTCAGATCATCCTTCTGCAGCCGCTCGACAACCCCATTTCTCGCTTCATCGGCGGTAACGGCTTTCGCCTCCCTGACGATGACACGAACGGTTCGCCCTGCTACATTATCGCCTGACATCTCAATGGTCAGTAACTGCCCCTCGGCCGCGAACTTCCAAGTATCCAGATTCAAGTTGGCCCACCCTTCTTCGGGCACTTTCCCCAACGACAAACCGTCCGAGTCGGCATACTGACATTTCACCGACGGGTAGGCATCCGTTGCCATGGGTTTTATACGCAACTTGTAACCTGTCGATTGAATATAGTCGCCCCCTCGGTGCAACCGATAGAACACTTCGAATTGCTGACTGAAATCCTTTTCGCCTTGCCCCATATTGGCCGGGATATATGCCGCAGGGATCAGGAAGCGCAATGGATTTGCTTCAGACACCGGTTCCTTGGCGACGTACTGGCCAAACGACGTTAGCCCACACCAATGCACCTGGGGTACTTCACCCTCCAGTACATCTGCTGCAGGAACATTGACATAGACACCACTTGCCGACTCGCCTGCCAGTATGTAACCCGTGTTTGGCAGGCCATCGGTTTCGGCCCGGTCAATCTTGGGAGCAGCCGGAATGCGCGCACGGTCCACATCCACTTCCAGCACCTGCGAGCGCAACCCAGCACCTTGCCGACCATACAGGTATGAAACCCTTACCTTGGCACTCTGGCTCTCGGCCAGCAGGTCCTGACTGACCAGGAAGGTGATAGTGTCCGAGGCCCGTGTGCTTGGGTCCACGCGCGAAGACGGCAGCCACTGTCGCCCCCCGCCAGGCACCGACCACAGCATGACGATGTAGTCCGAGTCGGCGATGCCTGGGTACTCGGGCAGCTTGAGCAGCAGACCATCGGGGTATTTGCTGGGATCCAGCAGATCGCCTTCGGTATAACCTTCAATCACCGGTTTATCGAGATAGCCCGGCAGGGTACTGACAGAATCAACTGTCAGCCGTTGTACCGGAGAAGCCAGTTGCCCGCCGTCAACGAAATCGATGGTGTAAGACGCCTCCACATAGCCAGGGTCGATCCAGTCGAAGAAGTTCTTGCCAACCACATCACTAATGGCCTGTTTGTCGAAGTGGCTCTTGCCAACTTCAACTTCCCGTTCCCACGTGTCATCCTCGAAGCCATCGTCCTCATAGCCCACGACCCTCAAGGTAACCTTGTCGCCTTCGCGCATGGCCTGGTAGCGGGGCACCATCATTGTCAGCCCGTTACTCGGCAGCTTGTCTGGCTGGATAATCAGCCCGTGCGACTGGACAGCTTGCAGCACAGACAGCATTTCACCTGGTGCACGCGGCCTGAGCCCGATGGAGCACACCTCACGCAACGACTCAGCCTGTTGAGGCGTGCCGGGTTCGAAGACGTAGGAATAGAACGCTTCACCACCAGCAGCATTGACGAGATGCCGGTTTTCGATAGGTACCACAAGCCCATCAGGCAGGTCCTTGTTCTCGACAGTGAAATTAGCGATATAGTCGAAGGCTTTACCCGTTGCGCCGCGCCCCAACCAACTTACGCGGACCCTGTCATTTATAGCCATACCCTCATATTTAACGATCGTGCGCAAATCGTTAGTGCCCAACTTGCCCAGGTCGATTTCATTGGCATCTGTCAGGCCCTCAATCCTGGGGGCTGCTAATTCGTCCAGACGTCCAGACACGCGTCGTCGCGGCCGCTCTAACATATCAAAACCTCCACACCACGCGCACCTGAGCCCATTAATTGAATGACAGGTACCCGCGCCAAAATAAAATAACGGATGGCCATGAAGTGCAACACAGCAGTGTCTGTGGCACTCCCTGCTCGCTCCGAATCAACATGCCTGGCCATTATTAATGCAGCGCGGAAACGCCAACAACTAGCAGAATTGACAGGTAGCCAGCGCCCCAGCGGTGAAGCTTGCCCCCGCGTACCTGTCAGTTTTACCAGGTGCGCCGGCATACTTTTTTTCGTAGCCTTCGGTACAGGCTAAGTCGTTCTAATACTCGCAATGCCTGGCGCTGACCCTCTTCAGGTAGCACTCAAGCACCGTAAGTAAGCCGGGCGTGTTGCGCGCTTGCGGGGTGGCTGCGCAGGCGCGTTTCGTTCCGAGGCTGCGGCATGTACAGCACACCAACCACTCAGGATCCAAGACCATGGCAACCACATCGAATGCGTTTAATTTTTCCAGTTTCATGCAAAGCAGTGTCGACCCACGCACGGGGCTGTATACCCAGACCATTGCGCTGCCGCCATTAAACGCCAATGACCTGTGCGGCCCAGACATTCCCTTGCAACTCAATTTCAACCCGATGAACAGTAAAAATACCGGTTTTGGCATTGGCTGGAACCTGAAGCTCAGCCATTACAATCACGTCACCGGGATGCTGGAGCTGCATACAGGTGAAACATTCAAGGTCAGCGACAACGGGCCTGGCAAACCGCCTGTAATCGCTGAAAGAAAGCTGGAAAGCTTCCACTTTCATAACATCAGCAAGAACGGCAGGACGCGCTTTCGCATCGCTCACAAGTCGGGTTTGAGCGAAATACTGGAACCGCAAAGCAGCGACCCCGACGTGGCGGTTACGGTGCGCGTTACCAACGCCTCCGGGCACGGAGTAACGGTCAAGTACAACACCGATGCCGAGCAACCCCGCCTGGCGCTGATCAGCGATGATAGCCGCCGAACGCTACTCGAATTCGACTATTCATTATCGGACCGGGTGAGCATGACGAGTAACCCGGGCACCCGCGACAGCGCACGGTATACGCTAATGCTCGAGAGCGAAAAACTGATAAAAGTCACCCTGCCCAGCGCAGCCGATGAATATTGGGACTTAAGATACCTGGCGCATGAGCAAGGCAGCGGCAATGACAAAGTGACCCTTCAGTTTCTCGACCGCATAAAAAACCCTGACGGTGGCGTGGAAGAGATAACGTACAAAAGGGATGGCCACCGCTACCCGGGTATCAACCGCACACTGCCCTGCGTCGAAAAACATGTGGTCATGCCGGACCCACTTGATGCCAGCACCCACATCAGCACTCACTACAGGTTTTCAAGCAATAACTTCCTTGGCAATAATACTGGCCTCATTTACGGAGACGACGGCACGGATCAATTGTACCGGTATGCCGGTTTCAATTATGCGTACACCTCGACTGCCGAACACTACCTCGGCAGCAGCATTCTGCGTACCGTTGTCAGCACCTTCAACCGCTTTCATCTGATGACCGAACAAAGTACCACTGAGCAAGGCTGCATCGAAACGATCGCAACGAAATATCACGAAATAGAAAACCGGTCATTTCAAGACCAGCCCGCCTACTTCCAGTTACCGAATATTGTCACCAAAAGTTGGCGCATGGACGGCGCCCCGGAACCGGGTGATTACGAGCAAACCCTCACTACTTACGATCTTTTCGGCAACTTGCTGACGGAGCATAAACCCGACGGTTCGCGCATGGAGCGTAGCTATTACCCTGGTTCCAGTGACCCGGAAGGCTTTGTCCGTAACCTCAAGTCCGCCACGCTTTACCCAGCCGAAACCGACGATCCGAAAGCGCCGAAAGCGCAGATCGTGAGCAACCTGTATCAATACATCGAGCTACCAGCCATTCCCCAAACCAACATCGACCCGAGCCTGCCAGACCTGCCAAACTGGTTGGCACTGGAACAGGAGGACATGTTCGAGGGCACGGTAGACAGCGGTACTCTGCTCAACCGTAAAACGCGCCACTACCTGAACAAAACCGACACCCCCTTCCTGCATGGCCGGCTCGATGAGCAAACTTTGCTGGTCAATGACAGCGAATCCCGCAGCAGCTGGAAGTATGAGAAGGTCAAGGATGACGAGGGCCTGCAGACCTGGAGCCAAAGTACTGAAACCTTCACCGACCATACCCACACCCTGCAGAAGAAAACGGCCAGCACCCATGCCTTGCATACCGGCCAGCTGGTCCTGGAGCAGGACACCAATGGCGTGTACACACGCTATCGTTACGATCTGCTAGGGCGCGTCATCGAGCAAACCGTCAGCCCTGGCAGCCCATTTGCCACGACACGCACGACGGTCTACAAATTGCTCGAGGATGAAGGCAAGCGACGCGCCTGCGAGGAAACCACCGACAGCAAAGGCGTTGTTACCCGTATCGTTTACGACGGCAGCCGCCGCCCAATCAGGGAGAAGCGCACAGCCAGGCACCCCGTCAGCGGCAAGGTCATCACGCGCACCGTCGCCGAACTGCGCTATGACTCTGCCGGGCGCCTGACCAGCGAAACCAGCTTTGACTACCTGCCAGCGAAGGATAGCTCGCAAGACGATCGCGAGCTGAAGCTGGAAAGCAGATATGCCTACGATGGTTGGCGGCAACGCTGCGAAGTGCTTCGCCCAGACGGGGTCAAGGAGCGCGTGAAGGCATCGCCGCTCGAGGCCGGAGGCCAGCTGATCACCCAATGGATCGAAAGCCCGGATGTACCGGGGCGGCAACAACTCACGATCTCTAAGCTGAACCGCTTCGGCAAGCCGGTCTATGAATACCGCCAGGTGGAAGCGCCAGGCAAACCTGCAGTTCAGGTCGGGCGCAGTGACTACACCTATGACGGACTTGGTCGCTGCACTAGCGAGACCAAGACCATCAGGGACCCTAACGACAGCAGCCAGGTTATCACCCGCACCAGCGAGTTCCGTTACGACGCGCTGAGCCGTATGGTCAGCAATCAGCGGCCGAATGGCTCGATCTTGATACGCACATTCGCCAGCCATAGCCTGGGTGAACTGGTTACCCTGTTACGACTGAAAGTGAGTGCCAGCGCACCTGAACAGCTCCTTTACGAGCGAGCGTTCGACGGGCTGGGCCGGCTGAGCCGCCTAATAGTCGGCACTCGTAAGGAGCAGTACACCTATCGCGGCACTACCCAACTGGTCGAAACGCGTACGGCGTTCCGTACGGCGTTCCGTGTGGACACGACGGGCAAAGGCAAGCGCAAACGTGTCATTCGCTACGACTACCAGCCGGAACTGACCGAGCAGCCGAGCAAGCTGACAGCCACGGTGGAAGAGGATGGCAGCCTGCTGAGCACCACGCAAGCCGACTTCGGCTACGACGACAAGACTGCGGATATCACCGATGCTAGCAATACCCTTGGCACGCGCAAATATAAGTACACCGATCAAGGTGACGTGGCCGAAGAGCATTGGCTCGAGCCTGGCGGCACGCCTTACAGTACGTTCTACCAGCAGTCCTGGCAGGGCCTGCCGTTGCAGCGCAAGCACAGCGATGGCCAGCCGTGCGAATACCATTATGACGAGCTGGGCCGGATCAGCAGCGTTATCCAGGGGCCGCTGAAGTCGACCCTGAAGTACAACGACATTGGTTTGCTGGCGTCGACCGAAACCCGCGACACGACCAACCCCGACCCGTTACAGCAACCCGTTACCCTGTGCAGCCAGTACTATGATGCCCTGGGAAGGGAAACCAGCCGTACGTTGAGTGCCAACGGCAAGGCGCAGACCCTCACCCAGGTGTGGCTGGATAATGACATGCTGCATTCGCGCACCCTCGAGCGCGATGGCCGGCACATACGTAAAGAAACATTCGAATACGACACGCTTGGCCGCCTGACGAAGTACGACTGCCCGGACTCAACCGCCGAAGGTGTCGCCAATGAACGACTGATCAAGACCCAGCTGTTCAGTTTCGACGACGTGGACAATATCAAGCGCTGCCGAACAACGTTCGCTGATGGGCAGCGCAACGATGCAACCTTCACCTATGCCAGCGATGACCTCTACCGCCTGGACAAGGTCAAGCACACGCTGCCACCGGCTGGCTGCCCTGCCGAGCAGTCATTCGACTATGACGAACTGGGCAACATGCTCAACGATGAATGTGGAAACGAACTGTATTACGACAGTTTCGGGCGCTTGCACCAGGTGCTGGATGGCACTGGCAAACTCAAGGCACAGTATGGCTATGACGGGCATGACCAACTGATTTACTCAGGTACTGACAGCGATAAACGGCAACGACGCTACCTGGGCTATAGCCTGGACAGCATGCTTGAAGACGGCCTGTTGACGCACTACCTGCACACAGCCGGCGAGCCCCGCGCAGAATACCAGGTGGATGTTGCCAGGCAGGGCGCAGCAGGGCCTGCCACCCTGCTGCTCACCGACCATGCAGGCAGTGTGGTCGGCGAATGCGCAGAACAATCCACCCGCCACGCATGCTACACACCCTACGGCGAACAACTGCCCGAGGACAGCGCGCAACAACTGCGCAGCTTGTTGGCATTCAACGGCGAGGCCCGCGAATATGCCCTGGGCTGGTACCTGCTGGGCAGTGGCTACCGGGCCTACAACCCGTGCCTGATGCGCTTCCACAGCCCGGATTCGTTACCCCCCGAAGCGTCAGGCATCAACCCGTATGTGTATGCGTTGGGCAACCCGGTGTACTGGCGCGACCCCACCGGCCACCGCAGCCAAGCGGTTACGCGCGGCCGCGAGGCGCCGGTGGAGCGCATCGTCGAGGATAAACCCAATGTGCCTTGGTACGCCTGGATCGGTGTGGTCGCCGCCGCCGCCATCTTCGTGGCATCGGCCATCGCCATGCCATGGACGGCACCGGCGACCATCGGCCTCACTACCAGCTACGTGGTGGGCGTGGTGGGGGTGGCCGCCAATGGCGTCGCTGCGGTGATGCAGGGCGTGGCGACCGCCATGATGTATGAAAAACCAGAGCTGTCGAATGCGTTTTTCTACGTCAGTACGGCATTCAGCGTCGTTGGTATGTTTGCGGGCGGGTATGGGGCAGCGGCGACGAAGGCGGCGGTGCGGGGGGCGAAGGCAACTGCAAGTTCAGCCGGTGCGAGTGCAAGTTCAGCCGGTGCGAGTGCAAATTCGGCGACAAGCGCGAGCCAAAGCATGCTGGGCGGGAGTTCAACATGGAGCATCAGCTCGCGGACTCTGGGCCAACCCCGATCGCCGACCCGAATCTGGCGGAGTGCCCCTTGGCTGGAATCAATGCCCAACACCAGCAACGCAAGCAGGACCACGTTGTCTCGTAGCACCAGCATGACCGGATCTTCTGCCGGGATAGACGCAAGCACGCAGACCATGCAACCTAATGGAGGCGGGAAATACTTTGGTGCAGTGCCATTCAAATCCGAGACAATCAATACCATCTATAGCGTAAAAGCCGCACCGCCCCCACCCGTGAAAATCTCACCTTGGGGGGAGACAGTAATGGGAAAGAACAAGGGGCGTATCTACGAACTAGTAGATGGTCGCTTCAAGCCAATGTAAGTCTTCAGCTTTAGGGGCCTTGAGTACCCGCTGTAGAAATGCAGTGGGTACTTTCTGACCCTGCACGCCAGCCATTCAATGAGTTGTCCATCCACCATTGCCGACTCTTCCTACATCCCCGACACCCACTACCCACCTAACCTGCCCCCGCCTGTAAACCGTGACCCAGCAACCCCCGCTGCCTTCACGCCACTCCAAATCTCGCACCAGGCGCCCACCACGAGCCCCTTGGTGCATCGTCCGTCGGCGCCGCCCAGGACACGCTCATGCTCCAGCTCGACCGGCGCAGGCTCTTGCCGTTGCGCGCGCACTCCGCCCCGCTGCCGCCGCTGCTTGGCGGCTGCCTGGCTCTGGCCCTGGCCAGCCCGGCTTTGGCCGAACAACCCGACATTACCTTCCAGGCCGGCTTCATGCGCCAGGCCCCCGGCCAGTCCGCCGAGGCCGGCACATTGGCTTTGCGCAAGCTGGCCGCGCAAGCGAAATTGCCTCCCGGGCGCTACCGGGTTCAGCTCACGCTCAACTTCGACACGTTGCCGGAACAGGAAATCGACTTCGTCGAAGCCACTGACGGCAAGGGCCTGCAAGCCTGCCTCACGGCCGACCTGCTGCGCAGCCTGAACCTGCGCGAACAAGCCCTGGAAGCCCCACTGCCCGACGACGAGCGCTGCCTGGACCTGGCCCAGCTACTGCCGCAGGCCAGCGCCGACTTCAATGCCGCGCAGTTGCACCTGGCGCTGTCGATCCCGCAGATCGCCCTGCGCCAGGACCGCTCGGGCAGCATCCCCGAACAACGCTGGAGCAATGGCATCAATGCCGCGTTCATCAACTACCAGGCCTCGGCCCAGCACAGCAGCCAACGCGACGGCCGCAACAGCAGCAGCCAGGACCTCTATCTGAACAGCGGCATCAACCTGGGCGCCTGGCGCCTGCGCAGCAAGCAGGCCTTGCGCCAGGAGCCCGACGGCGCGCGCCAGTGGACGCGCAGCGATACCTATGCCCAGCGCGACCTGCCCGGCCTGAACGCCAACCTGACCCTGGGCGAAACCTTCACCAACAGCGAGATGTTCCGCAGCGTGCGCTTCACCGGTGCGCAACTGGCCTCGGACAGCGGCATGCTGCCCGACACCCTGCAGCAATATGCCCCGGTGATCCGTGGCGTCGCGCAGAGCCGCGCCAAGGTCGAAGTGCTGCACAACGGCTACCCCATCTACGCCACCTACGTGGCCCCCGGCCCGTATGCCATTGATGACCTGAGCGTAGGCTCGAGCAACGGCGAGCTGGAAGTGGTCATCACCGAAGCCGATGGCCAGGTACGTCGCTTCACCCAGCCCTACTCGACCATGGGCAGCCTGCTGCGCGAGGGCATCTGGCGTTACAGCGCCACCGCTGGCCGCTACGAAGGCGCAGAACAACTGGATAACCCGGCATTCTGGCAGGCCACTCTGGCGCGTGGTGGTGCCTGGGACACCACCCTCTACGGTGGTCTGCTTTCCAGCGAGTACTACAACGCCAGCGTGCTGGGCCTGGCCCGCGACTTCGGCAGCCTCGGGGCACTGTCGTTCGATGTCACCCGCGCCAACAGCGACCTGGGCCATGAACTGGGCAAAGTCCAGGGCCACAGCTTTAGCCTGCGCTACGGCAAAAGTTTCCAGACGCGCACCAACCTGCGCTTCGCCGGCTACCGCTACTCGACCCAGGGTTACCGCGACTTCGACGAAGCCGTTCAGCAGCGCAGCAACGCTAGCGACTACCGAGGCAACCGACGCAGCCGCCTGGAGGCCTCGGTTTACCAGAACGTCGGCGACAGCAGCTCGCTGAGCCTGACCTTTTCCCAGGATACCTACTGGCAAACCAGCCATGAGCGCCGCCAGTACCAACTGCAGTACAACACCCGCCTGGGCAAGGTGGGGGTCAACCTGTTCGCCACCCAGGCCCTGACCTCAAGCAGCAGCGATAACCGCACCTTCGGCCTCAGCCTGAGCCTGCCACTGGACTTCGGCCGCCAGCAGCGGGCCAGCTTCGACCTGCGCCATGACAATGGCAGCTATAGCGAACGCGCCAGCTTGAACGGCGCCTTGCTGGACAACCAGCTCAGCTACAACACCGCACTGACCCACGATGACCACGGGCGCAAGAGTGCCGCACTGTCCATGGCCTACCAAGGCAGCCGGGCCAGTGTCGGCATGGGCTATACCGAAGCCAGCGAATATCGCAGCCTGTCACTGAACGCCAGCGGCGCCGTGCTGCTGCATGGCGACGGCGTAGCGTTCGGCAGCCACCTGGGCGAAACCACCGCGCTGGTGCATGTGCCCGACGTGCCAGGTGTCGGCGTGCAAAATTCCCCGGCAACGCGCACCGATGCCCAGGGCTATGCGTTGATACCGTACCTGCGCCCCTATCGGCTCAACGCCCTGGTGCTGCAAACCGACGACCTTTCACCCGAAGTGGTGATTGGCAATGCCAGCCAGCAAGTCGTGCCACGGCGTGGCGCGGTAGTGAAAGCCACTTTCAATGCCGAGCATGTATCACGCTTGGTGCTGACACTGTTGCAGGCCAATGGCCAACCGGTGCCGTTCGGTGCCCAAGTGGTCGATGCCGATGGCGAAACACTGGGCGTGGTTGGCCAGGCGGGCCAAGCCCTGGTGTCAACCCGCAAGGCAGGTCGCCAACACATTCAGGTGCTTTGGGGCGGGGCCGCAGACAACACCTGCCAGCTCGACATCGACCCGCAGGCACTCGACCACGAGGGCGGCTACCGCCTTGAAACCTTGCATTGCCCCCTTTCCGTATCGGGCAGCAACACCCCCCAGCCCGATGAAAACGCCCAGGAAACGCTTTGATGAACATGTTCAGACCCACTTTCAAGCGCGGCTTGCGTTTTGCCGCCTGCAGCCTGGCACTAGGGTTGCTCTCTACTGCCGCACAAGCACGCTGCGCATTCGAGCCGGGCGCCACCTATTTCACCTACGAACGTGACATCGGCACGTTCTGGGTACCACGCGACGCCCCCGCGGGCACCGTCATCGGCACTGCCCGGATGGATGTAACAAGCAATGAAGGCGCCGTCATCCACTGTTTCTGGGACGCCGCCGACATACCCACCGCCGAGCTAACGCCCAGTACCGCGCCGGTATTTCCTGGCAGCCTGCCACCTGTCAGGGGCCGGAACGTCGACGGCCATATCATGCAGACCAGCGTAACAGGGGTGGGCGTGCACTTTGAACTGTTCGAGCCATACGATGGTTCTGCTCAAAACACCTTCAAGCCAGACAATGGCCGGCCAACTATCCCTTATGCCGGTACCATGCATAGCTCGGGGCCGTTCCCCATACGGATCTCCAGAATATTCGGCCAGGTATCGCTGATAAAGACCGGACCGATCCCGCCAGGCCCCCAGCGTATCGATGACGAAATGTTCAGCGGTTCCATTCATCATTTGGGCAAGGTCATGGAATATCGGCTGAAGGCATCGGTCACCCAGGCGCAATGCTCGCTGAGAGCCGATGCCGTCAGCGCCGACCCGGTACAACTGGGCGACGACTACACACTTGAAGACTTCACGGGACCCGGCACCACCACCAGACCCATTCCCTTCCATATCACCCTCAGTGACTGCGAAGATGCCAGCGCCCCCAGCCCCGGCACTGCCAACGTCCATATCGAACTGGATGGCATTAATGGCTCAACGCCCACGGTACCTTCCGAGGGGCGCTTCAGCCTGACCAGCGCCTCGGACGCCGAGGGGGTCGAAATCCAGCTGCTACGCGGTGATGGTGTGACTCCCATGCCTCTGCAATCGGATGAGCGCATGAAACCCGTGGAGATCGGCATCACTCGCCTGGACTTCTACGCGCGCTACTACCAGAGCGCGCCCGTGGTCAAGCCAGGCTTGGCCGAGGGGGCATTGAGCTTTACCGTGAGCTACAAATGACAGGCAAAAAAAAGACCGCAGGGTGAATGCCTGCGGTCTGGATACGGTGCCCGAGGGGTTAACTAGCGGTTGGCGGCGCTTTTGAAACCTTGATGGCGCAATGGAACTTATAGGGTGCTCGGGGCTGAGGGTGCTCCTCCGCCCGTGAATTGCGCACAACCTCAATAACTTTCATACCCATACCGTATTCTACGAACTCGCCTTCCTTGGCGATGCTCAGCAGGTGGGAGTAGGTGAGAGCATCTACTGTCTTGTTGAGAAAGGCCGGATGGTGAGTGGTCAGAAGCTTGATACGTGAGATTTCTTTATCTTTGTCAGTCGTGTAGCGAATCGTTATTTCCGAGGCTGAAGGCATATTGGTTATCGAGAGAATATCCAGGTATGCATAAACCCAACCGTTGACTGTTTCTCCACTTCCGTCCTTAGGAGCATGCACCGTCATGGTGTCAGCCCCCTTGGATTCAAAATCGATGGCACCTTGATAGTAGAGCTTGTCGTCCGACATGGCAGTGTCCTCGTGAAAATGTTCAATTGGCATGAAAAAACGTCACCCATGATGGCGACACTTACAGCTGCTTGCCGTTGAATCTAAAACAGCACGAGCGTTCGCGCACCTGGCAGAATTGACAGGTAGGACCCTGTAGAACGACGAAAACGCAAAAAGGGACCCGAAGGTCCCTTTTTGCGTTACATGTTTGGAGCGGGAAACGAGACTCGAACTCGCGACCCCGACCTTGGCAAGGTCGTGCTCTACCAACTGAGCTATTCCCGCAATGTGAAGCTTTACCGCTAATCGGCGTGAAGCGCCTTGACGACCTTCACCACCACTGCACCGTGCGAACGCCACAGTATTTAAACTGGAGCGGGAAACGAGACTCGAACTCGCGACCCCGACCTTGGCAAGGTCGTGCTCTACCAACTGAGCTATTCCCGCATTTGGCGTCCCCTAGGGGACTCGAACCCCTGTTACCGCCGTGAAAGGGCGGTGTCCTAGGCCACTAGACGAAGGGGACACACAACACTTTTCAGTGCACCAGCACCTGAACCTTACGATTCAGACTGGATTTTTATTTCCTGCCCCGCCGTTAAGCGTTGCCGGAGAATTTGGAGCGGGAAACGAGACTCGAACTCGCGACCCCGACCTTGGCAAGGTCGTGCTCTACCAACTGAGCTATTCCCGCAATGTGGCGTCCCCTAGGGGACTCGAACCCCTGTTACCGCCGTGAAAGGGCGGTGTCCTAGGCCACTAGACGAAGGGGACACGCTGCTGGCATTACTGCCTGCTTTCACTCCCTGCCGCGTTTCGCTGTGTGCTTTACGCTGCAAGTGGCGCGCATTCTATGGATGCTTCGAACAGGCGTCAACCCCTTTGTAGAAATTTATTTAAATCAATGACTTCCGGGTGGGTTGGGGTGCAGATGCGGGGTGGGTGGTCGATATAGAGAAGGGGTTGCCTGTGGCGGCCTCTTCGCGGCTGAAGCCGCTCCTACAATGGATTGCACTCAGCCCGATGGCGGTGCGGTCAGTGTAGGAGCGGGTTTACCCGCGAAAGGCCCTGCACAGGCATACGGCGCCTATTCGCCCCCACGCAAACTCACTACACTCAAACCTGTAATTCTTCTTCAATGAGGCATTAACGGTGACACCACTCCTGATCACCCTGCTTATCGTGGCGGGTATCGCGTTGCTGATCGTGATCGGCTACCTCAACAATGTGGTCGAGAACGGCAAGCTCGAGCGCGCCCGGCTGAAGGTCGAACTGGCAGACCGCTTGCGCCGTTGTGGCGAAATCACCGAGACCTTCCCCGGCCAGTTCATGACCCCGGCGCTGAAGCTGCTGCTGACCCGCCTGGAACTGAACCTGAACCAGCGCCAGCTGGCGGTGGACAAGCACAACGCAGCATTGAAGGCACGCATTGCCGAACTGGAAGGGCTGATTGGCCTGGGCGAGAAGATCCCGGTGAACAACCCGCCCAACCCGATCCACACCGAGGTCAAGGCCAAGGATGTGCGCTTTTTGCTGGAGGCGCTGCACACCCAGGTGACCCGCGCCGCCCAGGAAGGCTTCCTGCCTGCCGCCGAGGCCAAGCACTGGGTGAAGGAAATCCGCCATATCCTGGTGCTGTTGCATATCGAGTTCTTCAACAACCTCGGCCAGCAGGCCCTGCAGAAAGGCCAGCCGGGCCAGGCGCGCCTGGCGTTCGAGCGCGGCGTGCAGTATTTGCGCAAGCAGCCGGAGCCGAAGGTGTATGAAGAGCAGCTGACGTATCTTGAGAAATTGCTGGCCCGGGCCAACGCCCAGGTGCTTGATCGCATGACCCCGGCCGAGGACGAGCACAACGAACTGACGGACGGGCTCAAGACCGACGAGGAAGAGACCTGGAAGAAAAAGGCGATGTACGACTGACCCAAACGGGTACCCGCTCTTTGTAGGAGCGGCCTTGCCGGGGCGCCGGACCGGTCGGATGGGCCGCAAAGCGGCCCCGGCGATATCGGCATTGATGCATCAATCTGGGGCCGCTACGCGGCCCATCCGACCGGTCCGGCGCCCCGGCAAGGCCGCTCCTACAGGGGACCGCGCACGACTTGCAACTCTGATCAGCAGTCAGTCAACTCCAGAAAAATCGCTGCCAACCGCTCCAGCCCCACCTGGTCCGCCTCGCTGAACCGCCCAACCTTCGGGCTATCCAGGTCCAGCACCCCAATCAGCCTGCCCTCCTTCACCAACGGGATCACCAACTCGCTGTTCGACGCGCTGTCACAGGCAATGTGCCCCGGGAACGCATGCACATCCTCTACCCGTTGGGTCTGCCGGGTAGCCGCCGCCGCCCCGCACACGCCCTTGTCGAACGGAATGCGCACACAAGCCACCTGGCCCTGGAACGGCCCCAGCACCAGTTGTTCGTTGCGGTTGAGGTAGAACCCCGCCCAGTTCAGGTCGTCCACCTGGTTGTACAAAAACGCCGAAAACTGCGCGGCGTTGGCAATGAAGTCACGCTCGTCGGCAAACAGCGCCTGCACTTGCGCCGCCAGCAGGTTGTAGCCGTCGAGGCCGGCGCCACTGGCATTAAGGTCGATCATTTACTTTTGCTCCAGCAATTGCAGCCCGACCCAGTAGCGGGCGAACTGATAGGCACAACGGCCATTACGGTTACCGCGGCCGGTGGCCCAGCGCACGGCGAGGATTTCCAGTGCTTCGTCACGCTGCCAGCTCAGCCCTGCCGGGCGCGCCAGCTGGCCAATCCAGTGCTCGACCACGTCGAGGAAGTGTTCCTGGCTGAACGGGTAGAACGACAGCCACAGGCCAAAACGGTCAGACAGGGCAATCTTGTCCTCCACCGCTTCGTTGGGGTGCAGTTCGCCGTCGACCATTTTCCAGTTTTCGTTGTCGCTCTGCTTTTCCGGCACCAGGTGGCGGCGGTTGGATGTGGCGTACAGCAATACGTTGTCCGGGGCCTGTTCCAGCGAGCCGTCGAGCACGCTCTTGAGCACCCGGTAGTCGCCCTCCCCGGCTTCGAACGACAGGTCGTCGCAGAACAGGATAAAGCGCTGCGGCAACTTCTGCAGTTGCTCGACCACACGTGGCAGGTCGGCCAGGTGATCGCGTTCGATTTCGATCAGGCGCAGGCCGGCGCCTGCGTGTTCGGCCAGCAGGGCACGCACCAGCGACGACTTGCCAGTGCCGCGCGAGCCCCATAGCAGTGCGTGGTTGGCCGGCAGGCCGTTGATGAACTGGTGGGTGTTGCGGCCAAGCTGGTCACGTTGCTTGTCGACACCGATCAGGTCGGTGAGGCGAATGTCCAGGCTGACTTCCAGCGGCAACAAGTAGCCGCTGCGGCCATCGCGCTGCCAGCGCGCGGCCAGGGTGGTGGCCCAGTCGATGTTCGGGCGTGGCGCGGGCAACAGGGGTTCGAGGCGTGCCAGAACCGATTCGGCGCGGTCGAGGAAAGCAATCAAGCGGGTGTCCATGACGACTCCTAACAGAAAATTTCAGTTTTTCCGGGGGCTGCTGCGCACCCCAATCGCCGGCAAGCCAGCTCCCACAGAGACCGCATCAAGCCTGAGGGCGGCGCAGTACCTGTGGGAGCTGGCTTGCCGGCGATTGGGGCGCGCAGCGGCCCCCGCTTGGCAATCAACTGAAATGAACAGACAGACCCACCAGCAGCCGGGGTTGATCGGCTATGCTTGCGCAGCGCAAGGAACGGGAAACCGGCTCGGGACTCATGGATATCAAGTTCACCAATCGCCTGTCATACAAGCAAGCCCGGTTGACAGTCCTGGTCGGCTTCATCCTGGGAACATTGCTCAGTCTCATCCAGATCGGCATCGATTATGCCAGCGAAGACGCGTCCATCAACCGTGAAGTGCGCGCCTTGCTGCAAATCAGCCACAACCCGGCTTCGCGCATTGCCTACAACATCGACTCGGAACTGGCCCTGGAACTGACCCGCGGCCTGCTGCAGTCACCGGCCATCATTCGCGCCCGGCTGATCGACAACAACGAAACCGTGCTGGCCGATGTCGAGCGCCCGCGCTTGCAGGACAGCTACCGGCCGCTCAGCGACTTCCTGTTCGGCGAGCAGCGCCAGTTCAAGGAACGCCTGTACCTTACCCACATGCCCGAGGAATACCTCGGCACCCTGTACCTGGACGTCGACACCTACGCCTTTGGCGGGCGCTTTCTCGACCGCGCCGGCATCACCCTGCTCAACGGCTTTGCCCGCAGCCTGGTGCTGACCGGCATCCTGCTGGCGCTGTTCTACATGATGCTGACCAAGCCGCTGGTCACGGTGATCGGCGCGCTCAGCGGCAGCGACCCGCGCAAGCCCCGGCAAACCCGCCTGGAATGCCCGCACGGGCACGAAAACGACGAGATCGGGGTGCTGGTCAAGGTCGCCAACCAGCAGTTCATCAGCATGGCCACCGAAATCGAGCAGCGGCGCACCGCAGAAAACCGCCTGACCCAGTACCTGAACGAGCTTGAAGACATCGTTTCGGCGCGTACCGACGAACTGAAGGCCAGCAACAGCAGCCTCAGCCTGTCCAACCAGGAACTGGAACAGGCCCGCAGCCGGGCCCTGGACATGGCCCAGGCGCGCGCCGCCTTCCTCGCCAACATGAGCCATGAAATCCGCACCCCGCTCAACGGCATGCTCGGCATGATCGCCCTGGCGCTGGACAGCCCGCTGCCCAGCGAGCAACGCCAGCAGCTGGCGATTGCCCACGACTCGGGCAAGGTGCTGGTGGAATTGCTGAACGATATTCTCGACCTGTCCAAGTTCGATGCCGGCCAACTGGAGCTGGAGCGCATAGCCTTCGACATGGGCTCGATGGTCGAGGACACCGCCAACCTGCTGTCGCAAAACACCGCGCAAAGCGTGGAGCTGACCTGCCTGATCGCCGGCAACTTCCCCAGCAGCGTACTGGGCGACCCCACGCGGGTGCGGCAGATCGTCAGTAACTTGCTGTCCAACGCCCTGAAGTTCACCCGCTTCGGCCGCGTCGATGTGCGCCTGGTGCCCCTTGTCGGCGGCGTGCGCCTGGAGGTCCGCGACACGGGCATCGGCATCCCCGAAGAAGCCCAGGCGCGGATCTTCCAGCCCTTTACCCAGGCTGGCGCCGGCATCACCCGCCAGTACGGCGGCACCGGCCTGGGCCTGGCGCTGACGCGCAACTTGTGCAAAGCCATGCAAGGTCACCTGCATATCCGTTCGGAGCCCGGCTTTGGCAGCTGCTTTACTGCCGAGCTGCCGCTGACCGTACACACCGAGGCAATCGCGCCGCCGCCGCTGCACGGCCGCGTGGCAGTGCTGAGTGCAGCCGGCAGCGGGCTGAATGAGTTGCTGCAAGGTTTGCTGCCCGCGTGGGGCCTGAGCTACCAACGGCATGATAGCCCTGCGACCCTGGACGCCACCGCGATGGAGCTGTTGATCACTGACGACGTGGACCAGCTGTTCGAGCTGCGCCCGGCACTGGCAACCCCGATCCTACTGGTGACCGCCTACGGCAACTTCCTGCCCAACGAGCAGTCGCTGGCGCTGGCACCGCTGCATCAGCTGGCCCGGCCGCTGGCGCGCAACGCCCTGTACCAGACGCTACGCCGCACCTTGCAAGGCCATGAGCCCGAGCACCCGCTGGCCACCCCGGCCATTACCCTTGGGCAAAGCCGCGCGCGCATTCTGCTGGTAGAAGACAACCCGGTGAACCAACTGGTGGCCAAGGGCATGCTGGCCAAGCTCGGCTGCCAGGTACAACTGGCCACCCAGGGTGCCGAGGCCCTGGAGCTACTGGAGCAGCGCGAGTTCGACCTGGTGCTGATGGACTGCAACATGCCGGTGATGGACGGCTACGAGGCCAGCCGGCGCATCCGCCAGAGCGGCCGCTGGCCACACCTGCCCATCGTCGCCCTCACCGCCAACGCCATGCCCGAAGAGCGCGAACGCTGCCGGGCGGCGGGCATGAACGACTACCTGGCCAAGCCGTTTCGCCGTGAAGAGCTACTGGCGCTGGTCGACCACTGGGTGCCCGTCAACGGCTGAGCAGGCGCTCGATGTCTGCTTCCAGCGCCTGCGGCTTGGTGGTAGGGGCGTAACGCCTGACCTGGCCGCTGGCCGGGTCGACCAGGAACTTGGTGAAGTTCCACTTGATCTTCTGCGAGCCGAGCAGGCCCGGGGCGCGCTGCTTCAGCGCGACATACAGGGGGTGGGTGCCGGGGCCGTTGACCTCGATCTTGCGAAACAGCGGGAAGCTCACACCGAAATTGCGCTCGCAGAACTGCGCAATTTCCCGCGCATCGCCCGGTTCCTGCTTGCCGAACTGGTTGCAGGGAAAGCCCAGCACCACCAGGCCACGCTCGCGGTAGGCCTGCCACAGTTGCTCCAGGCCCTTGTACTGCGGGGTAAAGCCACACTGGCTGGCGGTATTGACCACCAGCAGCGCCTTACCCGGGAAGTCGCCCAGTACCTTGTGCTCCCCGCCCAGTGTCACGCATTTGATATCCAGCATCGATTCGGCCATGTGTCGAGCTCCGGTCAGTCGCGCGGGCGCAGGTCGATGCACACCGAGTTGATGCAGTAGCGCAGGCCGGTCGGTGGCGGGCCGTCGGGGAACACGTGGCCCAGGTGCGCATCGCAGCGGGCGCAAGTGACTTCGGTGCGGATCATGCCGTGGGAGGTGTCGCGGATCTCGATCATCGCGCTGTCCTCGATCGGTGCATAGAAGCTCGGCCAGCCGCAGCCTGAGTCAAACTTGGTCTGCGCGTCGAACAGTGCCAGGTTGCAGCAGATGCAGTGGTAAATGCCATCACGGCGCTCGCTGTTGTACTTGCCGCTGAACGGTCGCTCGGTGCCCTTGAGGCGGCAGACCTGGTACTGCTCGGGGTCGAGCATCGACCGCCATTCCTCCAGGGTTTTTTCGATCTTTTTCATGTAGGGACCTCGGCAGGCTGAATTTCACCCCGCACCGTCTTTTCCGGGGCGCGGGTGGCACGTATATTAGTTGGCTTCGTGTGCCAGGCGTTCAGTCTGGCACCCGCTTCCTGCCCTTTCAAACGTTTCGACGTGGGTTGCGCGTTTTCTCAATCGGGATCCCATCATGCAGTTCAGCAAATCGAACAAGCTCGCCAATGTCTGCTACGACATTCGCGGCCCAGTGCTCAAGCACGCCAAGCGCCTGGAAGAGGAAGGCCACCGCATCCTCAAGCTGAACATCGGCAACCCGGCGCCGTTTGGCTTCGAAGCGCCTGACGAAATCCTTCAGGATGTGATCCGCAACCTGCCCACCGCGCAGGGCTACAGCGACTCCAAGGGCTTGTTCAGCGCACGCAAGGCGGTGATGCAGTACTGCCAGCAGAAGGAAATCGAAGGCGTCACCATCGAGGACATCTACCTCGGTAACGGCGTGTCCGAGCTGATCGTGATGTCGATGCAGGCGCTGCTGAACAACGGCGACGAAGTGCTGATCCCGGCGCCCGACTACCCGCTGTGGACCGCTGCCGTGAGCCTGGCCGGCGGCAAGCCGGTGCACTACCTGTGCGACGAGCAGGCCGACTGGTTCCCCGACCTTGAAGACATCAAGGCCAAGATCACCCCGAACACCAAGGCCCTGGTAATCATCAACCCGAACAACCCGACCGGCGCGGTGTACTCCAAAGAACTGCTGCTGGGCATGCTGGAGCTGGCCCGCCAGCACAACCTGGTGGTGTTCTCCGACGAGATCTACGACAAGATCCTGTACGACGAAGCCGTGCACATCAGCACCGCCTCGCTGGCCCCGGACCTGCTGTGCCTGACCTTCAACGGTTTGTCCAAGTCGTACCGGGTGGCGGGCTTCCGTTCTGGCTGGCTGATCATTTCCGGGCCCAAGCACAACGCGCAGAGCTATATCGAAGGCATCGACATGCTGGCCAACATGCGCCTGTGTGCCAACGTGCCGGCGCAGCATGCCATCCAGACCGCGCTGGGCGGCTACCAGAGCATCAATGACCTGGTGCTACCGCCGGGGCGCCTGCTGGAACAGCGCAACCGCACCTACGAGCTGCTGAACGACATCCCGGGCGTAAGCTGCGTGAAGCCGATGGGCGCACTGTATGCGTTCCCGCGGATCGACCCGAAAGTGTGCCCGATCCTCAACGACGAAAAATTCGCGCTTGACCTGCTGCTGTCGGAAAAGCTGCTGATCGTTCAGGGTACGGCGTTCAACTGGCCGTGGCCGGACCACTTCCGCGTGGTGACCTTGCCACGGGTGGATGATCTGGAAGCGGCGATTGGGCGGATTGGTAATTTCCTGCGGACTTATTCGCAGTAAGTACCGGCCTCATCGCCGGCAAGCCAGCTCCCACAGGAGTAGCACAGGCCTGAAGATTGTGGGGGCCCTGTGGGAATCAGCTCCCACAGGGGTACCACAGGCCTGGAGATTGTGGGGGCCCTGTGGGAATCAGCTCCCACAGGGGTACCACAGGCCTGGAGATTGTGGGGTCCCTGTGGGAATCAGCTCCCACAGGGGTACCACAGGCCTGGAGATTGTGGGGTCCCTGTGGGAGCTGGCTTGCCGGCGATGGGCTGCGCAGCGGCCCCAAAATCCCCAAGGCATGTTTCTTACATCCTGCAACGCTCTATCCCACAGCCCCCGCGCCATCCTCTGCCATACTCCGCCGTACACAGTTTGAAATAGTCGCCCGATTGAATCGGCACGGCAGGCACCTTATATACCCCGCAGTAAGCGACAACTCATCCGTCAGGAGAACGTAACAACCATGATGCGCATTCTGTTGTTTGTAGCCACCAACCTTGCGGTGGTGCTGGTTGCAAGCATTACCCTGAGCCTGTTCGGTTTCAACGGGTTCATGGCCGCCAACGGGGTCGACCTGAACCTCAGCAGCCTGCTGGTGTTCTGCGCCGTGTTCGGCTTTGCCGGCTCCCTGGTCTCGCTGTTCATCTCCAAGTGGATGGCGAAGATGAGCACCGGCACCCAGATCATCAGCCAGCCACGCACCCGCCACGAGCAGTGGCTGCTGCAAACGGTCGAAGAGCTGTCCCGCGAAGCCGGCATCAAAATGCCCGAGGTGGGGATCTTCCCAGCTTACGAGGCCAACGCCTTCGCCACCGGCTGGAACCGCAACGACGCGCTGGTAGCGGTGTCGCAGGGCCTGCTGGAGCGTTTCTCGCCCGATGAGGTGCGTGCGGTACTGGCCCACGAAATTGGCCACGTGGCCAACGGCGACATGGTCACCCTGGCGCTGGTGCAGGGCGTGGTGAACACCTTCGTGATGTTCTTCGCCCGCATCATCGGCAACTTCGTCGACAAGGTGATCTTCAAGAACGAAGAAGGCCAGGGCATTGCCTACTACGTGGCCACCATCGTGGCCGAGCTGATCCTGGGCATTCTGGCCAGCATGATCGTGATGTGGTTCTCGCGCCGCCGCGAATACCGCGCCGACGAGGCCGGTGCTCAGCTGGCCGGCACCTCGGCGATGATCGGCGCGCTGCAGCGCCTGCGCGTGGAGCAAGGCCTGCCGGTGCACATGCCGGACACCATGAAGGCCTTCGGCATCAATGGCGGCCTGAAGCACGGCCTGGCGGGCCTGCTGATGAGCCACCCGCCGCTGGAAGACCGCATCGAGGCGCTGCGCCGCCGCGGTTGATCCACCTGGTAATTAAAAAAGGGCGACTTCGGTCGCCCTTTTTTGTGTTTGCCTGTCAGCGACTAACCCGGTACACCCGCTCCAACAAACTGGAAGCCCCGGCCTGCAAAAATTTCGGGCTCTCCCCGATCACCTGCACAACCTCCAACTCATCCACCTGCCAGCCAGCAAACCCCTGCCGCAGCTCGTCATCCCCCACCGAAAACGGCGGCCCGGCCAGCAGCGACTGGTCATAGTCCAGCGTCACCAGCAACCCACGGCAACCCGCTGGCAACAACGCCGACAGCGCCTGCATGTACGCCGCCCGCATCTGCACCGGCAAGGCAATGACCGCCGCCCGGTCATACAGCCCCACGCAATCACCGACATCCTCTGCCCGCAAGGCAAAAAAATCGCCGCACCACAGCTCCACATCGCCACTGCGCCACACCTCGAACGCGCCCTGCTGACGCACTTCGGCTGCAAGCCCATGCTCGCTGAAGAAGCCCTCCACTGCCCGCCGCGACAACTCCACACCCAACACCCGATAGCCCTGCCCGGCCAGCCAGGCCATGTCCAGGCTCTTGCCGCACAGCGGCACCAGCACGCGGCTACCCGGCGCCAGTTGCAAGGTTGGCCAATACTGCTGCAGGTACGGGTTCACCTGCGCCTGGTGAAAGCCGATCTGGTTGTCGGCCCACCGCTTTTGCCAGAACGCTGGCTCCATGATCACTCCCGATTTTTAGATGGTTTGTTGGTAAAACTTGGTTTGGATTTCGATCTGTAGTTGATCGAAGATGGTTGCATCTTAACCTTCAGGACCCCGCCATGCTGCCCAGCCTGTTCATTTCCCACGGTTCCCCCATGCTTGCCCTGCAACCCGGTGCCAGCGGGCCGGCACTGGCCGGGCTGGCCAATGCCCTGCCCCGGCCGAAGGCGATCGTGGTGGTGTCGGCGCACTGGGAAAGCCGCGATCTGCTGGTAACCGGTAACCCACAGCCAGAGACCTGGCATGACTTCTACGGCTTTCCACCGGCCCTGTATGCAGTGCAGTACCCGGCACCGGGAGACCCTGCGCTGGCCGGCCAGGTCAGTGAGTTGTTACAGGCCGCGGGGTTACCCGCGCGGCTGGATGCGCAGCGGCCGTTCGACCATGGCGCGTGGGTGCCGCTGTCGCTGATGTACCCGCAGGCATGCATTCCGGTGGTGCAGGTATCGCTGCCCAGCCACATGGGGCCGGCGCTGCAGGTGAAGGTGGGCCAGGTGCTGGCCGGGTTACGTGGCGAGGGTGTGCTGCTGATTGGGTCGGGCAGCATTACCCATAACCTGGGCGAGCTGGACTGGCATGCCGGGTCGGAAGTGATCGAGCCTTGGGCGCTGGCGTTCAGGGATTGGGTGGTGGACAACTTGCAGGCGGATGACCGGGAGGCGTTGCTGGGTTATCGGCAGCAGGCGCCGTTTGCGGTGCGTAACCATCCGAGTGATGAGCATTTGTTGCCGTTGTACTTTGCCATGGGGGCCGGGGACAGGTTTGGGGTTGTGCACCAAGGGTTTACCTTGGGGGCACTGGGGATGGACATTTATCGGTTCGACTGAAGATAGCTGGGGGCGCTTTGCGCCCCTTTCCGACCGGTCCGGCGCCCCGGCAAGGCCGCTCCTACAAGGGATCGCGATCCGACATGGGATCGCGATCCCTTGTAGGAGCGGCCTTGTGTCGCGATGGGCTGCAAAGCACCCCCCCCCCAAAATCTCACAGGCAAAAAAAATCCCCGACTTAGGCCGGGGATTTTTTCATTACGCCAGGATCAATCCTCGCGGTAGCGACGCAGCTTCAGCTGCTTGCCAGCCACGCGGGTGTCCTTGAGCTTGGACAGCAGCTTCTCGAGGCCGTCTTCCGGCAGCTCGACCAGGCTGAAGCTATCACGCACCTGGATGCGGCCGATGGCGTCACGCGCCAGGCCACCCTCGTTGAGGATCGCGCCCAGCAGGTTCTTGGCGGCGATGCCGTCACGGGCACCCAGGGCAGTACGGCAACGCACGCGGCCTTCGGCCAGTGGCAGCGGCGCACGGCGCTCGCGGTCACCACGGTCAGGGCGCTCGCCACGCTCACCACGTTCGGTACGCTCGCCACGCGGGGCACCAACGCCCGGCACCAGCGGCTGCTCACGCTCTACCGCAGCCAGGTCCAGCGCCTGGCCATTGGTGGCCTTGCGCAGCAGGGCCGAGGCCAAGGCGCGGGCGCTGCAGCCCAAGTCGTTGGTCAGGCGGTCGAACAGTTCGCCATGGGTGGCTTCTGCTTCGGCTACCAGCGGCGCCAGGCTGTTGGTCAGCTTCTTGATGCGGGCATCCAGCACGGCCTGGGCATTTGGCAGGCGCGCTTCGGCAACCTTCTGCCCGGTAACACGCTCGATCACCTGCAGCATGCGGCGCTCACGCGGGGTAACCAGCAGCAGTGCACGGCCATCGCGACCGGCACGGCCAGTACGGCCGATACGGTGCACGTAGGACTCAGGGTCGTACGGCATGTCAACGTTGAACACGTGAGTGATGCGCGGTACGTCCAGGCCACGGGCAGCAACGTCGGTAGCGACGACGATGTCCAGGCGGCCATCTTTCAGCGAGTCGATCACGCGCTCACGCTGGTTCTGGGCGATGTCGCCGTTCAGCGCGGCAGCCTTGTAGCCCTTGGCTTCCAGCGCGGCGGCCAGGTCCAGGGTAGCTTGCTTGGTACGCACGAAGGCGATCAGCGCGTCGAACTCTTCCACTTCCAGCAGACGCAGCACAGCCGGGATCTTCTGGTCGGCGTGGACCATCAGGTGGGCCTGCTCGATCGCGGTAACGGTCTGGGTCTTGGTCTGGATCTTGACGTGCTTCGGTTCACGCAGGTGACGCTCGGCGATCGAACGGATCGACGACGGCAGGGTTGCGGAGAACAGTACGGTCTGACGGGTAGCCGGGATTGCGTCGAAGATCACTTCGAGGTCGTCCATGAAGCCCAGCTTGAGCATCTCGTCCGCTTCGTCCAGTACCAGGTACTGTACGGTCGACAGGACTTTTTCGTCACGACGCAGGTGGTCGCACAGGCGGCCCGGGGTAGCGACGACGATTTGCGCACCGTTGCGGATGGCGCGCAGCTGTGGGCCCATTGGGGCACCACCGTACACGGCAACCACGTTTACGCCTGGCATCTGCTTGGCGTAGGTTTCGAAAGCGGTAGCGACTTGCAGCGCCAACTCACGGGTTGGCGCCAGGATCAGGGCTTGCGGTTCGCGCTTGCTCACATCGATCTTGTTCAGGATCGGCAGGGCGAAGGCAGCGGTCTTGCCGGTGCCAGTCTGCGCCTGGCCGATCATGTCGTGACCGGCGAGGATGATCGGGATCGATTGTTGCTGAATGGCGGACGGCTCTTCGTAGCCGGTAGCCACAACGGCAGCAACAATGTTCGGATTAAGATCGAGAGCGGCGAAGCCGCCGGTTTCCTGGGTCATGGGTCTGCCTCTAAGTGCATCCGCAAAGACCCATGCTGCAAAGCTGCACATGCCTTGAAAGACCGGAAGGTCACCCAGGCAGCTTTGTCGGCGGGGATTTGCGAAAACGATTGAAAAAGAAAACTTTGGGAAGGTCCGCCTAGCGGACGTGCAGCCGAAGCTGGACTCGGGGGATTTGCACCACCTGATTTTGAGGTCCGCTAAAAGACCGGCGCGTACTATACCCGAAATAGTGCGGGTACGTGAGGAATATTTTCAGGCGGCGGGGCCAGTATCGGGCCATCAGCGCTGGCGGGCTGAATCGATATTTCTTTACTACCTGCAATGGCCCTATCGCCGGCAAGCCAGCTCCCACAGAGACCCCACTGGATCCAAGGCCAATGCAATCCTGCTGGAACACAGAGATCTCAAACCTACAGAGATCCCTGTGGGAGCTGGCTTGCCGGCGATAGGGCCAGCAGCCTCACCACTGAATCATCAGGTAGCCGGCCGAATCTCGCGAATCAACCCTTCAAGGCTATACCCCAACCGCGGCGCCAGCGCCTCGGCGCGCGCCCGCAGCCCCTCCAGGTCCAGCCCCTGCTCCAGGTCCGCCGGCACCAGCAGAATCACATTGCCCTCCTTCACCGGCAACTCCCAGTAATGCCGGTGATACAACCCGCGCAGCAACGCCGCGCCCAGCGGCTTGCCGTCATCGGTGGCCCACTGGTTGATCACCAGCCAGCCACCCGGGTTCAGTTGCTGCTGGCAGTTCTCGAGGAAGTTCCACGCCAGGTGCCCGACCCCCGGCCCGTGGTCGGTATACAGGTCGACGAACAACAGGTCGGCCTTTTCTGCCGTGGGCAACAGCTCCAGGGCATCACCGATACGCACATACAGCCGCGGGTCGTCGTCCAGGCCCATGTACTCCATGGCCAGGCGCGGCACATCCGGGCGCAGTTCGATGGCTTCGATATCGTCCAGCGGCAGGTACTTCATGCAGGCCTGGGTCAGCGTGCCGGCCCCCAGCCCCAAAAACAGCGCGCTCTCCGGCTGCTCATGGCACAAGGCGCCCACCAGCATGGCGCGGGTGTAGTCGTACTCCAGCCAGCTGGGGTCGGCGGTGAACACGCAGCTTTGCTCAATGGCATCGCCGAATTCCAGAAAGCGGTAGTCGTCTACTTCGTACACGCTGATGACGCCAAAGGCATCCTCCACCCGTGCCAGTAGCCGCTCTTCCCGTTCCGCCGTCATGCTCACACCTACCCGCGCAAAAACGCGCATTGTCCGCCATCACCCTTGATGCAACAAGCACGGCGCCAACTGTTACCATGGCCCATAGCCGACAACCTACAAGACCGAGCCCGAGATGAACCAACCGTGGAGCCCTGACAGCTGGCGCGCCCTGCCGATCCAGCAGCAACCGACCTACCCCGATGCCGCGCACCTGCTGAAGGTCGAGCAGACCCTGGCCAGCTACCCGCCACTGGTGTTCGCGGGCGAGGCACGCGAGCTGCGCCGGCAATTTGCCGAGGTGACAGAAGGCCGCGCCTTCCTGTTGCAGGGTGGCGATTGCGCCGAGAGCTTCGCCGAGTTTTCGGCCGCAAAAATCCGCGACACCTTCAAGGTGCTGCTGCAAATGGCCATTGTCATGACCTTTGCTGCCGGCTGCCCGGTGGTCAAGGTCGGGCGCATGGCCGGGCAGTTCGCCAAGCCGCGCTCGGCGGGCGATGAAACCATCGGCGACATCACCCTGCCGGCCTACCGTGGCGACATCGTCAATGGCATTGGTTTCGACGCGAAAAGCCGCATCCCCGACCCGGACCGCCTGCTGCAGGCCTACCACCAGGCCACCGCCAGCCTCAACCTGCTGCGCGCCTTCGCCCAGGGCGGGTTTGCCGACCTGCATCAGGTGCACAAGTGGAACCTCGATTTCATCGCCAACTCGGCGCTGGCCGACAAGTACCACCAGTTGGCCAACCGCATCGACGAAACCCTGGCGTTCATGCGTGCCTGCGGCCTGGACAGCGCGCCGCAGCTGCGCGAAACCAGCTTCTTCACCGCCCACGAAGCGCTGCTGCTGAACTATGAAGAAGCTTTCGTGCGCCAGGACAGCCTGACCGGCGACTACTACGACTGCTCGGCGCACATGCTGTGGATCGGCGACCGCACGCGCCAGCTGGACGGCGCCCATGTCGAGTTCCTGCGTGGGGTGCAGAACCCGATCGGGGTCAAGGTTGGCCCGAGCATGAACCCTGAAGAGCTGATCCGCCTGATCGACACGCTCAACCCGGCCAACGACCCGGGGCGCCTGAACCTGATCGTGCGCATGGGTGCGAGCAAGGTGGGTGACCACCTGCCGGGGTTGATCCGCACCGTCGAGCGCGAGGGGCGCAAGGTGTTGTGGAGTTCCGACCCGATGCACGGCAACACCATCAAGGCCAGCAGCGGCTATAAGACCCGTGATTTTGCGCAGATCCTGGACGAGGTGAAGCAGTTCTTCCAGGTGCACCAGGCCGAGGGTAGCCATGCGGGCGGCATTCATATCGAGATGACCGGGCAGAACGTTACCGAATGCATCGGCGGTGCGCGGCCGATTACCGAGGATGCGTTGTCGGACCGGTATCACACCCATTGTGATCCGCGGATGAATGCTGACCAGTCGTTGGAGTTGGCGTTTTTGATTGCCGAGACGCTGAAGCAAGTAAGGCGCTGAGGCTGGGATGTGTAGAGCATGGGCTTTGTGGCGCCTGTGAGATCGAGCGCCGCCCGCGCGGCGCTTCGCGGCACAAGGCCGCTCCCACATCTGTTTCCGGCCAGTCACTCCTGACAGGTCACCTCTGTCCGCCTTGTTTGTTCCATTCGATATCGAAGGGAACGCAGTTGCGCTTAATCGATATCCAGCCATGCACCAAGGCTGCAACCCACCTGGCACAGGAACAACTGGCCCGAAACAGATGTGGGAGCGGCCTTGTGCCGCGAAGCGCCGCGCGGGCGGCGCTCGGTCTCCCAGGCGCTGAAAACCTCAAGCCAGACGCTTCTGCGCCCCACTCACTTCTTCAGCGGATCATCCCAAAAATGCCGCTCGGCCTCTTGCTGGATATCCGCCCGGCTCAACCCCAGATCATGCAAGGTCGCATCACTGAGGCGGGCCAGTTCCTGGCGCTGCCGGTACAGTTGCAGCCAGCGCGCCGGGCGCTGCAAGGCCGCATGCCACAGGTGGTTCAGGGTAAAGGCAGGTTGCTGGATGCTGCTGACATGACCTTTCATCGTGAAGCCCTCCGTGTTGATGGCCTCAGTGTCACGCCGGGCATAAGATCAATCCAACGAATGTTTCTGATGCCATACATCTCGGAGATTGATGCAATGTCCCAGTACCAGAGCCTCGATGCGGACGTACTGCGCACCTTCGTCGCCATCGCCGAGCAGGGCGGCTTCACCCGCGCCGGCGAGGTGGTCAACCGCACCCAGTCGGCGGTCAGCATGCAGATGAAACGCCTGGAAGAAGACATCCTGCAGCGCCAGCTGTTCGAGCGCGACGGCCGCCAGGTGCGGCTGACCGCCGAAGGCCAGGTGCTGCTGGGCTACGCCAGGCGCATCCTCAAGCTGCATGGGGAAGTGTTCAACACCCTGCGCATGCCGCACATGGTCGGCCTGGTGCGCATCGGCACGCCGGATGATTACGCCATGCGCTTTCTGCCAACCATCCTGTCGAGTTTTGCCCAGGCCTACCCGCTGGTGCAGGTGGAGGTGCATTGCGATTCGTCCAAGCAATTGATGCTGCGCCAGGACCTGGACCTGACCATCGTCACCCGCGAGCCGGGCAACGAGATAGGCCAACTGCTGCGCCAGGAACGCCTGGTGTGGGCTGCCGCCGAAGGCTTCTGCCCGCAGGAACAACGGCCGATGCCGGTGGCGTTGTTCAATACCGACTGCTTCTGCCGGGCCTGGACCTGTAATGCGCTGGAGGCACAGGGCATCGATTACCGCATCGCCTACACCAGCCCGAGCCTGGCGGCGATCTTTGCCATAGTCACGGCGGGGTTGGCGGTGACGGCGCAGTTGCAGAGCCTGATTGGCGGCAACATACGGATTCTGGGTGAGAAAGAAGGCTTGCCGCAGTTGCCGGTGGCCAATGTGATGCTGGTGCGCAGTACCCAGCACCCTTCGCCGATTACTGACTGCATGGCTGGCTACATTATCGAAGGGTTCAAGTAAGCCGGGGCTGCTGCGCAGCCCATCGCCGGCAAGCCAGCTCCCACAGGGTTACCACAGGCCCGAACATTGTGGAGTACCTGTGGGAGCTGGCTTGCCTGCGATGGGCCGCAAAGCGGCCCCAAATTCTCAAAGTTCGAAACCAAGCATCACCGCACACACCACCAAAAACACACAGAACATCGCCCGCAACACCTTTTCCGGCAACGCATGGGCCAACTTCACCCCCCAGCTGATGCTGAGCAAACCACCTACCGCCAACGGCAACCCTACACCCCAGACAACACTGTGATGCACCCCGTAAGTCACCAGGGTGACCAAGGTACTGGGCGCCGCCAGGGCCAGCGACAGCCCCTGCGCCACCACCTGGGTGGTGCCGAACACACTGGTCAGGATCGGCGTGGCCACCACCGCCCCGCCCACCCCGAACAGGCCGCCCATGGTGCCGGAAAAACTGCCCAGCACCCCCAGCCAAGGCCATGCGTAACGCATTTCGGCACTGGCCGGCGCCACCTTCATGAACATCCGCGCCACGTTCCACACCGCCAATGCCACCAGGAAACCGACAAAGCCCAGGCGCATGGAATGCGCATCCAGCCCCACCGCCCAGATCGACCCCAGCCAGGCAAACACGAAGCTGCACAGCGACAGCGGCACAGCATGGCGAAGTTCGATGCGGTTGCGTTGGTGATAGCGCCACAGCGCCAGCAACACGTTCGGCACCACCATCACCAGCGCCGTACCCTGCGCCAATTGCTGGTCCAGGCCAAACAGCACGCCCAGCGCCGGGATCGCGATCAGCCCGCCACCAATGCCGAACAAGCCCCCCATGGTGCCCAGGGCAGCGCCCAGCACGATATACAACAACCACTCGATCATCAGGGCCTCGTTTGCCTGTACAGATAATGCGAGCATGCTAACGATTGCGCGCTGGCGGGGAAACGCACAGCAGCGCACAATGGCTGTGCGTTTTTCGCAAAAGCAAGGCAGCCATGAGCCCCGATACTCTCACCGACCAATTGAGCCTGTTCCTCGATGTGCTGGAGACCGGCAGTTTCTCCGCCGCTGCCCGCCGCCATCCGCTGACGCCGTCCGCCGTGGCGCGGCGCATCGATAACCTGGAAAGTGCCGTGGGCAGCCGCCTGTTCACCCGCAGCACCCATGCCGTGCGCGCAACCCCTGCGGGCAATGCCTTTGCCGAGCGGGCCAGGCGCATCATCGAAGAGCTGCGCCTGGCCCGCGCCGAAGCGGTGTCGTTGAGCAATGCACCCGAAGGGCTGATTCGCATCGACGCCCCCGCCGCGTTTGGCCGCCGCCACCTGGCCCCGGCCATTGCCGATTTCCTGGTGGCCTACCCAGGCCTGGACGTGCAACTGCGCCTCATCGACAGTTTCGTCGACCTGCACGGCAGCCACCTGGGCGAGGTCGACCTGGTGCTGCGCGCCGGCCCGCTGGCCGACACCCGCCTGGTTGCCACGCCGCTGGCCTACATGGTGCGCATCGCCTGCGCCAGCCCGGCCTACCTGGCCAGCCGCGGCATGCCCACCTGCCCCAGCGAATTGCCCGGGCATGATGGCCTTGACTGGGACGGCCTGGCGCCGCCCTTCGCCTGGCGCTTCGAGGTTGGCGGGCAAACCCGCCTGTACCGCCCGGCACGCATGCGCATGGCCGCCAACAACGCCGAAACCCTGCTATTCGGCGCGCTCGCTGGCCTGGGCATTGCCCACCTGCCCACCTGGCTGATCAGCGAATATCTGCTGCGCGGCGAGTTGCTGCCATTGTTTTGCGACGGCGGCCTGCCTGAAGCCGAGACCAGTGGCATTTATGCGCTGCGCCTTGAACATGAAACGAACTCTCGCAGCCGTTTGCTGCTCGAATTCCTCAAGAGCCGCTTCAGCCCGATTCCACCCTGGGACCTGGCCCTGCGCAGCGAACTGCGCGCGTAATGCGCGCACGCGTGATCAGTGCCAGAATTTCCCATTGATGACCCTCAAGGACCTGCATGAACGCCGACACCCAAGCCTCCTGTGACGAGCTGCTGCTGGACAACCAGGTCTGTTTCGCCCTGCACTCCACCTCGTTGCTGATGACCAAAGTCTATAAACCGCTGCTACAGGCGCTGGGCCTGACGTACCCGCAATACCTGGCCATGCTCGTGCTGTGGGAGCGTGACGGGCTCACCGTGGGCGAAATCAGCCAGCACCTGCTGACCGACCCCGGCTCGCTGACCCCGCTACTCAAGCGCCTGGAAAGCGAAGGCCTGCTGCAGCGCAACCGCAGCCGCGAGGATGAACGGGTGGTGCTGGTGCAACTGACCGACAAGGGCCGCGCCCTGCAACAGCAGGCCAAGGAGGTGCCCCAGTGCATCCTCAAGGCCAGTGGCCGCAGCCTGCAGCAGTTGCAGCAATTGCAGGCCGACCTGCTGAACCTGCGCGAAAGCCTGCAGAAAAACCTCTGACGGCTAAGCTGTGCAATGGCCGTTTGGCGGAACAGTGAATATTTATCTTGCGCGCTAACTAATTGCGCGCTAACTTAAATCCCACACCAACCCGCGCCCTCCTCCTACGGGAGCGCACAGCACATTAGCGAGGCTCAAGATGCAAAAGGTCACTCCGCTGTACATCGCAGAAGCTACCTCCACCGGTGGGCGCGACGGCAAATCCCGCTCCAGCGACGGCAAGCTGGAAGTCAAGCTGAGCACCCCCAAGGAACTGGGCGGCGCAGGCGGCGATGGCACCAACCCCGAGCAGATGTTCGCTGCCGGTTACTCGGCATGCTTCATCGGCGCCTTGAAGTTCGTGGCCGGGCAAGAGAAGAAAGCCCTGCCGGCAGATGCCTCGATCACCGCCAAAGTGGGCATCGGCCAGATCCCGGGCGGTTTCGGCCTGGACATCGACCTGCACATCAACCTGCCAGGCCTGGCCCAGGCCGATGCCGAAGGGCTGGTGGAAAAGGCGCACCAGGTGTGCCCGTATTCCAATGCCACCCGCGGTAATGTGGATGTGCGCCTTCACGTTACCGTCTAAAGCTCACGCGGTCCCCTGTAGGAGCGGCCTTGTGTCGCGATGGGGCGCGAAGCGGCCCCGGCAATCTCACAGGATTACCAGCTTTTGCAGGCCAATCTTGGGGCCGCTCTGCGGCCCATCGCGACACAAGGCCGCTCCTACAAGGGACCGCGTTAAGCAGGACGATCAGCGCTGAAATTACAGGCACAAAAAAACCCGGCCGAGGCCGGGTTTTTTGCGCATCACAAGAAAAATTACTTCTTGGAACGGCCTTTGAAGCTGTTGTCGCGAGTGTCGATGTCGATCCACTCGTCGATCTGGATGAAGTCGGCAACCTGGATCTCGGTACCGTTCTTCAGTTTGGCAGGCTTCATGACCTTGCCCGAGGTGTCGCCGCGAGCAGCGTTCTCGGTGTAGACAACCTGACGGCTGATGGTGGTCGGCAGTTCTACCGATACCAGGCGGCCTTCGAAGAACACGGCTTCGCAGATGTCTTCCATGCCTTCTTCGATGTACGGCAGAACGGCGTCGATGTCTTCGGCGTTCAGTTCGTACATGGTGTAGTCGGTGGTGTCCATGAAGGTGTACGAGTCACCGCTGATGAACGACAGGGTCGCTTCTTTGCGATCCAGGATCACGTCGTCCAGCTTGTCGTCCGCACCGTATACGGTTTCGGTCTTGTAGCCGGTCAGCAGGTTCTTCAGCTTGGTCTTCATGATCGCGCTGTTACGGCCCGACTTGGTGAACTCAGCTTTTTGAACCAGCCACGGGTCGTTGTCGATCCGCAGTACGGTACCGGGTTTCAGTTCTTTACCAGTTTTCATTACGAAGTATCCGAATCTGGATGGATTTATAAAAATCGAGGCCGCATATCATAGCCAATTTCGGTAAAACTGTACCAGCGTCATGGCAAGGTCCGGCTGAGCGGCCTGTTGCGCCGCCCAGCGACGGGCATGCTGCTGCAGTTCCGGCCAATGCTGGCGGGCCGCCTGCCAGGCCTGGGCCATGTCGAAATCCATGTTCCAGGCGCGCCACAGGCCAAGCAGTGCGGTGTCGGCATCGTCTGACAAACCGCGTCGATAATGCGCGAGGAACGCTTCGAGCTTTTCCCAGTGGGCGTTCTCGTCCTGCACGTAGATGTGCCACAGCATCGGCTGCCCGGCCCATTGCGCACGCACGAACGAATCTTCACCGCGCACCGCGTTGAAGTCGCAACTCCATAACAGCCGGTCGAAGTCGTCCTGGCTGACGAAAGGCAGCACCTGCACGGTAAGCGTGCCACGCTTGCGTACATCACCCACTTGCAACGCCGCCTCGCCAAGCCACTGGCTGAGCCCTGCAACGATGCGACCTTGCGGCACCAGCAGATGGCAGGGTTGCCCGCCGGTGGCCAGGGCACCGAGCCAGTTGGCCAGTTGCGGGTTTTCATAGGCAAACAGCGACACCAGCAACGCACCCGGCTCAGGGTTTACGCCAAGCCCGTGCAGAAACGCCTGGCGCGCATCAGCCGACTGCTGCAAGGCATCGCGCCGCGCCAGCAGCGAACCTTCGCGCAACAACCCCCCGGTTTTTTCGGTAAAGCCCGGGAAGAAAAACACCTTGCGCAGGCCGTTGGGCTGCGGCGAAGGCAGGCCATGGCAGCCTTCTACCCAGTCCTCGGCACTGAGGTACTCCAGGTTCAGCCACAGCGGCGGCCGAGGCAGGGCGCGCATCGCCTCGACGTAGGCCGCCGGCAGCTGGCAGGCAAACGCGCCGATCACCACGTCGGCTGGCGCTACCGGCAACCAGGCCGCCGGCCACTGGCGCACGTCCACCCCCTGCTGCCATTGCTGCGCGGCGCAGGCATCGGCGCCGGGGCACATGGGTGTGAAGGCGTTAAGGTCATCCACCCACAGGCGCACCGCCAGGCCATGCTCGGCCACCAGTTGCCGGGCCAGGCGCCAGGTCACGCCGATATCGCCGTAATTGTCGACGACGCTGCAGAAAATGTCCCAGGTCGCTTTCATGCGCCCCTCCCGTGCTGGTGCAAAAACCGCGAATTCTGCGCATGATTTGCTGGAATTTGCCAGTCGGGAAGGCGGGTGGGGGCGGCCAGGTGGTTGGCTGGAGTTTGGCTAGTGCCTTTCAGGTGCCTGGCTTTAGCTCTTCAGGGTTGCTGAAATCGAGCGCCGCGCGGGCGGCGCTTCGCGGGGCAAGCCCTAATGCCGGTCAGTTAAGCAATTTGGGGCCGCGTTGCGGCCCATCGCCGGCAAGCCAGGCTCCCACAATATG
>NZ_JBJDNB010000028.1:78605-96477 GCF_044900445.1 Pseudomonas sp. NPDC089407 | reverse complement strand
AATTTTGGGCAGGTCACGCAAGGTTTTCTTTTTGGTTGGCATACATGCACCTCTTACTCATGTTATGCCCGAACACAAAATTTCTGACACCCTCCGGCGGTGCGGCGATCCGACTTGCCCCGCGAAGCGCCGCGCAGGCGGCGCTCGATCTCACAGGCGCCAAAACCCTATCGCCGAACACACGCAATCACCCCACCGGGTTCCCATGCACCACCCGCCCCCCCACCCCCGGCCGATTGACAAACAACACATCCAGCGCACTGTTACGCAACCCCTTCAGCGCATTCCAGTTCGCCGAAGCATGCACATACTTGTCGCGCAATAACCGCTGCTCTGCCTCAGTCAACCCCAGCTGCCCGGTCTCCCCCAAGGCAAACGCATGCAACTTGCGGCTGATCACTTCCAACTCATCCGGCACATGATGCTCAGCGTGCGCGCCCAAGGGCGCAAACGGCACGCCAGCCCGTACCGCCAGTTCGCGCATCACGCTCAAGTACACCCGCGAAAGCTGCCCGGCCACTTCCCGCTCGCGGTACAGCGCCGCATAAACCTGTTTTTGCGCCTCACTCGGCCGGCCGCCGGGAATCGGCTCTTCCCAGGTCATTACTTGCGGCCTGGGTTCGCCCATTTCGGCAAAATCCGTCGCCAACAAGGCACTCATCGACGCCTGCACGCGGCTCTGCCCGGCAGGCATCGCTGCCGACACGCGCTGGGACTGCGGCTTGCACAACAGCACCTGCTCCCGCAGGGTTTCCGGGTACCCGCCGCCAATGTTCGAGTGCACGCCCGGCAGTACAATGTCATGCCCACTGCTCACCAGCGGGAAGTTGTGCCGTTGCTCGTCCGCCGCCACCAGTTGCACTACCCGCCGGGCAATGCCTGCACCCAGGCCCAGGCGCAAACCGCCATGGCGGTCGTCCGCGGGGTCGAAGTCGCCCCGCAACGGGGCGATGATCGCCGCCACGGTGTCGAACAGCCCGATAAAGTTGATTGAAATGCCACAGGTCACCGGTAACAGCCCGCCCGCGCCTTCGTGCAACAGGTTGGCCAAGTGGCGCACCGCCGCCGCACCGCGGCTGAAACCGAACAGGTCGAACTCGAGCCGTTCCAGCAAAGCCTGCGGATGCGCCCGGCACCAACCCTGCAGTTGCCCGGCAATGCCCTGCAACGCCTCGGCAACCCGCGCTTCGGCCCCCGTGCGCCCGCGCCCGGTAGCCGAAGCATAGACATGGTCGGCTTCACCGGCCAAGGTGCCCACCCCCTCCACGTAGCGCTTCAAAAAGGCCAACTGCCCGTCAATACGGGTCGTATCCACCGGATACAGCGCATGCAACAGAGCCACATTGCTCAAGGCGTTGGCATAACTGCCGCCTTGCCCAGCCAACGCCGTGGCATTGTGCTGGTTGTTACCGGTACCATCGAAAAACACCCCGAAACGCAGGGTTATCCGCTCAGGGGTTGGCGTACCGCCGCTGCTCGATTTCATCTTCGTGCCTTGTGTTTGCCCAAAAAGCACAAGCAAGCGCCAGCAAGGCGTCACGCAACATCAGGCAATGGCCAGCCCTGCGTAGGACATTTCTGTACCCGCATGCCCCCATGCAACGATAAATTTACCCAGCGCCATTGGTCGCCGCCCCCCCGGATGGATTAAAGTATCAGCCCTTGCCAGGGCAGCTGCCTTCAGCCGCCTCAGGCCATCTACCAGGAACCGTCGCCGATGGAACACCGTGAAGCGCTGATCGCGCTGCGCACCTTTCTTTCTACCCAGATCCTAGGCCAGGAGAAACTGGTCGAGCGGCTGTTGATCGTGTTGCTGGCAGACGGCCACATGCTGGTCGAAGGTGCCCCGGGCCTGGCCAAGACCAAGGCCATCAAAGAGCTCGCCGAAGGCATCGAGGCGCAGTTCCATCGCATCCAGTTCACCCCCGACCTGCTCCCGGCCGACATCACCGGCACGGAAATCTATCGCCCGGAAACCGGCAGTTTCGTGTTCCAGCAAGGGCCGATCTTCCACAACCTGGTGCTGGCCGACGAAATCAACCGCGCCCCGGCCAAAGTGCAGTCGGCGCTGCTCGAAGCCATGGCCGAGCGCCAGGTCAGCGTGGGCCGCAGCACCTACGACCTGTCGCCGCTGTTTCTGGTCATGGCCACGCAGAACCCGATCGAGCAGGAAGGTACCTACCCGCTGCCCGAAGCCCAGCTCGACCGCTTCCTGATGCACGTAAAAATCGGCTTCCCCGACGCAGCGGTAGAGCGGCGTATCCTGGCTCAGGCGCGTGGTGAAGCACTGGGTGGCGAGACCAAGCCCGAGCGCCGGGTCAGCCAGCAGGCCATTTTCGCCGCGCGCAAGGAAATCCTTGGCCTGTACATGGCCGACGCGGTGGAGGAATACCTGGTGCAGCTGGTGATGGCCACCCGCACCCCGGCCAAGTTCGACACTGAACTGGCCGACTGGATCGCCTATGGCGCCAGCCCGCGCGGGTCCATTTCGCTGGACCGCTGCGCGCGCGCCCACGCCTGGCTGGCCGGGCGCGACTTCGTCAGCCCCGAAGACATCCAGGCGGTGCTGTTCGACGTGCTGCGCCACCGCATCATTCTCTCGTTCGAGGCCGAGGCCGCGGGGATCGACCAGGACCGCGTGGTCCAGCGCATCCTCGACGTCGTCGCCGTTGCCTGAGCCCATGCCCACTGCGCAGTTGGCCGAACCCGGCATCCGCATCGGCCTTGCCGAGCTGATCGACATGCGCCACCGCGTGCGCGAAATCCAGCTATTTTCCAAGCCTGGCCAGCGCAGCCCGCTGGTCGGCCTGCACCATTCCAAGTTGCGTGGGCGCGGCGTGGACTTCGACCAGGTGCGCGTGTACCAGGCCGGTGACGACGTCCGCAACATCGACTGGCGCGTCACCGCACGCACCCAGGAGCCGCACACCAAACTGTTCCACGAAGAACGCGAACGGCCGATCTTCATTCTTGTCGAGCAGAGCCAACGGCTGTTCTTCGGCTCGGGGTTGATGTTCAAGTCGGTGCTGGCGGCACAGGCCGCCGCGCTGTTCGGCTGGGCCGCGCTGGGCCACAACGACCGCATCGGCGGCCTGGTGTTTGGCGATAACGAACACCACGAAATCAAGCCCCGGCGCAGCAAACAGAGCCTGCTGCAACTGCTCAACCGCCTGGCCAAGGTCAACCAGTCGCTGCACACCGAGGCCACCCCCGGTACCGACAGCCTTGGCCTGGCCCTGCGCCGCGCCCGCGAAGTACTGCGCCCCGGTAGCCTGGCCATCGTCATCTGCGACGAGCGCTCGCTCAGCGCCCAGGTGGAACAGCACCTGGCCATGCTCTCGCGGCATTGCGACCTGCTGTTGCTGCCGGTGTCCGACCCCCTCGACCATGCCCTGCCTGCCGCCGGCCTGCTGCGTTTTGCCCAGCGCAGCGCCCAGCTGGAGCTCGACACCCTCGACGCCAACCTGCGCCAGGCCTATCGCCAGCAAGCCGAGGCACGTATCGAGCGCTGGGAACTGATGGCGCAGAAGCTGCGCGTGGCGCTGATGCCGCTGAGCACGCAAAGCGAAATGATCGAGCAACTGCGCGAATACCTGAACGCCCAGCGGCCACGGAGCGCGTCATGAACCCGCTCGATCAGTTGCAACCGCTGATCGAACCGGCACCGATCGGCCTGTGGCCGCCGGCACCCGGTTGGTGGGCCCTGTTGGCCATCCTGCCGCTGCTGGGCTGGGGCCTGTGGCGGCTGCGCCGCTGGCGCCCGGGCAAACGGCGCATCGTGCGCGCCGAGCAACCGTTGGACCCGGTACGCGTGGAGGCGCTGGCCGAGCTGGCCCGCCTGCCACGCCCGTACGACGGCGCCCCGGCCGGTGCCTGGCTGCAACAGATCAACGCCCTGCTCAAGCGCCTGTGCCGCAGCCACTACCCAGGTGCCAACAGCCATACCCTTAACGGCCGCCAGTGGCTGGCGTTTCTCGACAACCGCTGCCCGGCCGCCGGCCTGACCCGCTGGATGGTGCTGGTCGAAGGTGCCTACAAGCCCGAGTGCAAGCTCGACGACAAAGCCATCGTCGGCCTCAGCCAAGCCGTCGAAACCTGGATCCGCAAGCATGTTTGAACTGGCCTGGCCGTGGGTTTTCGCCCTGTTGCCGCTGCCGTGGCTGCTGCGCCTGGTGTTGCCCGCCGCCGACAGCGGCGAGCCCGTGCTCAAGGTCGGCTTCCTCGACGAGCTAGAAGGCCTGGCCGGGCGCCGCGCACGGCTGAACCTGCCGACCTGGCGCCAGCAGGCGCCGTTCGTGGTCATCTGGCTGTTGCTGCTGTGCGCTGCCGCCCGCCCGCAATGGTTGGGCGAGCCGGTGCCGGTGGCCGCCAGCGGTCGCGACCTGCTGGTGGCCGTGGACGTATCCGGGTCGATGGACTTCCCCGACATGCAGTGGAAGAACGAAGACATCAGCCGCCTCGACCTGGTCAAGGCGCTGCTTGGCGACTTCCTGCAGGACCGCGAGGGCGACCGCGTGGGCCTGATCCTGTTCGGCAGCCAGGCCTACCTGCAGGCGCCGCTCACCTTCGACCGACGCACCGTGCGCACCTTCCTCGACGAGGCGCACATCGGCATCGCCGGCAAAAACACCGCCATTGGCGACGCCATTGGCCTGGCAGTGAAACGCCTGCGCCAGCGCCCGTCGCAAAGCCGGGTACTGGTGCTGATCACCGACGGTGCCAACAACGGTGGGCAGATCCACCCGCTGACCGCCGCCCGCCTGGCGGCCCAGGAAGGCGTGCGCATCTACACCATCGGCATTGGCGCCAACCCCGAAGCCAGCGGCACCCCCGGCCTGCTCGGCCTCAACCCGAGCCTGGACCTGGACGAAGCCGCGCTCAAGGAAATCGCCGACATCAGCCACGGTGCCTACTTCCGCGCCCATGACGGCGCCGAACTGAACGCCATCGGCGACACCCTTGACCAGCTCGAACCGGTGGCCCAGCAACCGACCCAGGCGCGCACGGCCCAGGCCTTGTACGCCTGGCCATTGGCCCTGGCGCTGCTGCTCAGCGTGTTGCTGGTAGTGGCTGTGCAATGGCCCGACAACCTGTTGCAGCGCCTGTTGCGCAGGCCGCGCTTCCTGCAGCCACACCCGGAGTGGCGCCAACGCCTGAAGCGCTTGCGGTTAAGGAGGCGGCGATGATCGACCTGTGGCCGCAATGGTTGCGCCCGCTTTGGCTGCTGGCCGTGCCCCTGCTTGGTTGGCTGCTGTACAAACTGTGGCACCGGCGCAAGCGCGCGGGGCGCTGGCAGATGATTCTGCCACCGGCGTTCCACGGTGTACTGCTGGGCGGCGGTAATGGCAATGCCAGCAAACTGCCGTGGGTGGCGCTTGGCCTGGCCTGGCTACTGGTGATCCTGGCCCTGCTCGGGCCCAGCTGGCAGCGCGTGGAAGAAAACCGCCAGCGCCCGGCCGACCCGCTGGTGATTCTGCTCGAACTGACGCCACAGATGCTCGCCGAGGACAGCCCACCCAATCGCCTGGAACAGGCCCGGCGCAAAGTCCTCGACCTGCTCGAACACCGCCGTGACAGCCAGACCGCGCTGGTGGTGTATGCCGGGTCCGCGCACACTTTGGTGCCGCTGTCCGACGACCTGGCCACCACCCGCAACCTGCTTGAGGCCATCGACCCGTCGATCATGCCCAAACCGGGCCAACGCGCAGACCTGGCGGTGCAAAAAGGCCTGGCGCTGCTGGCCCAGAGCGGTCTGGGCCAGGGCCGCCTGCTGCTGATCGCTTCATCCCTGAGTGCGCCGGAGCGCCAGGGCATCGCCCAGGCCCTCGGCCGCCAAGGCCCGAGCCTGCTGATGCTGGGTATCGGCAGCCGTGAAGGCGCCCCGGTACGCCAGGCCAACGGCGAGTACCTTAAAGATGACCAGGGCGGCATTCTCCTGCCCCGCCTGGACAGCGCCAGCCTCAAGGGCTTTATCAGCAGCACCGGCGGGCGCTACCGGCATGCCCGTGTCGATGACCTCGACCTGCGTGGCCTGGGCCTGTTCGACAACCCGCGGACCGGGCGCAACGACGGCCAGACCCTGCAACTGGACAGCTGGGCCGACCAGGGCTACTGGTTGCTGCTACCGCTGTTGCTGCTGGCCGCCTGCGCCGGCCGGCGCGGCTGGCTGTTCTGCCTGCCGCTGCTGCTGGCGTTGCCACAGCCCAGCCAGGCCTTTGAGTTCAGCGACCTGTGGCTGCGCCCCGACCAGCAAGGCCAGCGCCTGCTTGAGCAAAACCGCCCGGCCAGCGCAGCGCGCCACTTCCAGGACCCGCAATGGCGGGGCATGGCGCTGTACCAGTCCGGCGACTATGCCGGTGCCGCCGAGGCATTTTCCCAGGGCGACAGCGCCGCAGCCCACTACAATCGAGGCAATGCCCTGGCCCACAGCGGCGAGCTGGAGGCCGCCCTGGACGCCTACGAGCAAGCCCTGGAACGCCAGGCCGACCTGCAAGCGGCACTCGACAACCAGGCGTTGGTGCAACAAATGCTGCAACAGCGTGAGGCCAAGGCTGAGCAACAACCGCCCGGCAACGAGGCCCAAGGCACGCCCGGCAGCGAAACCGAAGGCAACAGCAGCTCAGCCAGCAGCCCGGTCCAAGGCCCCCCTGGTAACGACGAGCAAGCCAGCGCCGAACAGCCTGGCGAAAGCAACAGCAACAGCCAGGCCACCCCTGGCAATCAGGCGGGGGCCGATGACGGCGTCATTCAGCCGCCGCAGCGCCCGGTATCGACCAACCTCGACGCCGAACAGCGCCAGGCCCTGGAACAATGGCTGCGGGAGATCCCCGACAACCCGGCGGAGCTGCTGCGGCGCAAATTCTGGTATGAACAGCAATTGCATCAGGAAACCCCACGATGAGTCGCTTCGGCGTCTTTCTCCTTACCCTGCTGTGGGCCGTGCTGGCCCAGGCCGAACCCCTGCTGCAGGCCAGCGTCGACCGCACCCGCCTGGAAGCCGGCGAAAGCCTGGAGCTGACCCTGGAAAGCCAGGACGTCACCCAGTTTGGCAAGCCCGACCTGCGCGCCCTGGAAGGCGACTTCGAAGTGCGTGGCACGCGCCAGCTGAACAGCCTGCACACCCTCGACGGCGAAACCCGCGCCAGCACGCGCTGGATCATCACCCTGCTACCGCGGCGCAGCGGCAGCCTGCGCATTCCCGAGCTGCAACTGGGCCAGTCACGCAGCCAGGCCATTGAGCTGCAAGTGTTGCAGGCCGACGCCAGCCGCCAGGACACCTCGCAGGTGTTCATCGAGGCAACCCTCGACAGCCCCGACGTCTACGTGCAGGCCCAGGCCGTGCTCACCTTGCGCATCTACCACTCGGTAGCGCTGTACGACGACAGCAGCCTGAGCCCGCTGCAGCTGGAGAACGCCAAGGTCGAACCGCTGGGCGAATCGCGCACCTATGAAAAGGAAATCAACGGCGTACGCCATGGCGTGATCGAGACCCGTTATGCCGTGTATGCCCAGCAAAGCGGCACGCTCGAAATCCCGCCGCTGACCTTCACCGCCACCGCCGCTGCCAGCAGCGATGAAGCCCCGCAGGCCAACGGCACGGCACGCGCCGGCCACCAGGTACAAGTCAGCTCGTTGCCGCTGCGCCTGACCGTGCGCCCGATTCCGGCCGCCTGGCCGGCTGGCTTGCCGTGGTTACCGGCCCGCAGCCTGACCCTGGAAGAGCGCTGGAACCCCGACCCCGGCAACCAGCAGGTGCAGATCGGCGACTCGCTGACGCGCAACATCACCTTGCGCGCCGATGGTTTGTCCGCCACCCAGTTGCCGCCACTGCCGGCCACCGAAATCATCGGCCTGCGCCGCTACCCCGACCAGCCGTTGCTGCGCAATGAAATCAACGAACGGGGCATGACCGCCAACCGCGAAGAGCGCGAAGCCCTGGTGCCCACCCATGCCGGCACGCTGGCGCTGCCGGCGCTGGAAGTGGCCTGGTGGAACACCCGCGAAGACCACCTGGAGCACAGCAGCCTGCCAGCGCGCACGCTGAATGTGCAGGACAACCCGGCGCTGAGCGCCGACACCCCGGTGGGCGACAACAGCAGTGCCAGCAGCCTGCTGTGGCCGTGGCAGCTGGCTACCTTGTTATTTGCCTTGACCACCGTGCTGGGCTTTGCCCTGTGGTGGCGTGCGCGCTCGCAACCGGCGGTGCTGCGTGCGGCGCAGAACGGGCCAAGCCCGCGAACCTTGCTGGATGACCTCAAGCGCGCCTGCCAGGCCAACGACCCCCAGGCCACCCGCCAGGCGCTGGATGCCTGGGCCCGGCAACAGCCGGAGACCCTGGCCGAGATGGCGGCGCGCTTTGTGCCGTTGTCGGATGCGCTGGACGGGTTGAACGGCGCGTTGTACAGCGAGACTGGCCAGTATTGGCAGGGTGAGGATTTGTGGCGGGCGATCGGCACGATACCGCCGGCTGAGCAGGTGTTGTTGCCGGCTGGGGAGACTGGCAGCTTGCCGCCGCTTTATCCTAAGTGATGGGGTGGGTGTTCGGGCCTCTTCGCGGCGGTTCGACGCCTCGATGAACCCGCTCCCACAGGGATATCACTGCTTTCAAGGGCTGTGAAATACCTGTGGGAGCGGGTTCACCCGCGAACACCGGCGCAGCCGGTGCCAGCCACGAGATTGGGTCAGGGCTGACAGGGGTTCGGCGGCACATTTGCAGCGCCTGCAGGTGTTCGTCGATGTATTTTCAGCGCCTGTGAGATCGAGCGCCGCCCGCGCGGCGCTTCGCGGGGCAAGCCCGCTCCCACATCTGTTTCGGGCCAATTATTCCTGTGCCTTTGCCGCGCGCACCCGGGTGCATGGCTGGAGATTGATAAGCAGCAGCGGCGCAGCCGATATCGAGGCAGACAAACAAGGCGGCCAGCGGTGCCCTCACAGGAGTGACTGGCCCGAAACAGATGTGGGAGCGGGCTTGCCCCGCGAAGCGCCGCGCGGGCGGCGCTCGATCTCACCGGCGCTACAAATGTGATGGCGGACACCTGTCAGCCTCCAGCCAATCCCCCGCCCTGCCCCTCAGCAACCACCCCCTCCACCTGTAAGACATTTCTGAACCTGCAACCGAATGCTTCAGAATCAACCCGCTTAGGAATTATCCTGCGCCCGCTGCTGAACTATCGCTGTTGTCGGGAAAACACCTCACGGATAACGTTTCCGGGTCGCTTCGGTGACCGGGTGTGAGAACCCGACGATAAGCAAATTTCGGTCAGCTTTCATGGCGGCCGTGCGCGGGCAGACTTCGGTCTGGCCGAGTTTTCCTTTGCTTCCTCGGTTTCTCACCCCGCGTACGGCTGCCACCTAAACCCGTGAGAAGGTTGTGGTGGTGGCATTCTCTGATTAAGCAAAGGGTTTGAATCATGAAGAAGATCGTCCCCAATCCCCCCGCAATCCTGACAGCCCGCCCCTTCTACACCATCAACCCGGACACCCCCTCGGTTGACGCCCTGACCCATACCCTCCAGCTGATGGCCGGCATTGAAGACTCGCTGGATGAATACATCTGTGCCAACGCCGGCGAGCCTGGCATCAACATGCTGGTCAATGCGGTGCATCACGTGCAGATGACCAGAGCGCTGACCGAGTTGCTGCTGCACCGTCAGGCTGGGGATTTCACTCGCGGTTGACTACAGCCTATGTAGGAGCGGCCTTGCGTCGCGATAGGGCCGCAAAGCGGCCCCGGCTATCTTGCGGTGATGCGAAGATCTCGGGGGCGCTTCGCACCCCTTTCGCGACACAAGGCCGCTCCTACAAAAAGCGTGATCGGGTCATGGCTGGCGGTGTTCGGCAGCACATTTTTAGCGCCTGCGGGTGTTCGTCGATGTATTTCAGCGCCTGTGAGATCGAGCGCCGCCCGCGCGGCGCTTCGCGGGGCAAGTCGGATCGCCGCACCGCCGCTCCCACAGTTTGTTTCGGGCCAATCAGTCCTGTGAGGTCACCTCTGCCCGCCTTGTTTGTTCCCTTCGATATTGAAGGGGGCGCCGTTGCTCTTCATCAATCTCCCGCCATGCACCAAGGCGGGCACCGGTAATAGCACAGGAGAGATTGGCCCGAAACAAACTGTGGGAGCGGCGGTGCGGCGATCCGACTTGCCCCGCGAAGCGCCGCGCGGGCGGCGCTCGGTCTCACAGGCCATGCAAATGTGATGGCGGACGCCTGGCAGCCCCCACCCACTCCCCGCCCTGCCCCCCAACCCCATGCTTGAGTTACCATACCGCCCTCGCGCAACGCCCATCCCCCAAAGCCAAGCCCTCGCTTGCTCGACTCGACACCAACAGGTCATCCATGCGTCTGTTTCATACCTCCGACTGGCACCTGGGCCAAAGCCTGCACGGCCAGGAACGCGACTTCGAACACGCCTGCTTCCTCGACTGGTTGCTCGGCCAACTGCGCCTGCGCCAGCCGGATGCGCTGCTGATCGCTGGCGATATCTTCGACACGGTCAACCCGCCGGTCAAAGCCCAGGAACGGCTCTACGACTTCATCGTCCGGGCCCACGAGCAACAGCCCAAGCTGGACATCGTGATGATCGCCGGCAACCACGACTCCGGCTCGCGCATCGAGTTGCCCGCCGCGCTGATGCGCCGCCTGCGCACCCATGCCCTGGGCCGGGTGCACTGGCTGGACGAGGGCCAGCTGGATGCCGAGCGCCTGCTGATTCCGCTCACCAACGGCCGTGGCAAGGTCGCTGCCTGGTGCCTGGCCCTGCCGTTCCTGCGCCCGGCCGAGGTGACCGGCCCGCAACTGGGCGACGACTACCTGCAAGGCATCACCCAGGTGCACCAGCAACTGATCGCCGCGGCATTGAAAAAGCGCAAGAAAGACCAGGCGCTGATCGCCATCAGCCACGCGCACATGGCCGGTGGCGCAGTGTCGGAAGACTCCGAGCGCAGCCTGATCATCGGCAACGCCGAGGCGCTGCCGGCCAAGCTGTTCGACAAAGCCATCAGCTATGTCGCCCTGGGCCACTTGCACAAGCCGCAAAAGGTCAACCGCGAAGAACGCATCCGCTACAGTGGCTCGCCGATCCCGCTGTCGTTCGCCGAAATCAACTACCCGCACCAGGTGCTGGAAGTGGAGCTGGACGGCAACGGTTTGGTCAGTGTCGAACCGCGCCCGGTACCGCGCGCCGTAGCCCTGCAACGGGTCGGCCCGGCCCCCTTGGGCGAATTGCTGCAGCAACTGGCCGACCTGCCGGTGATCGACCTGCTCGAAGACCCCAACCGCCAGCCCTGGCTCGAAGTGCGGGTGATTCTCGACGAGCCGCAACCCGACCTGCGCCAGCAGATCGAAAGCGCAATCGAGGGCAAGGCCGTGCGGTTGATCCGCATCAGCGCCGAGTATGCCGGCCGCAACAACGCCGAAGACGATGACCTGGCCTTTGTCGAACTGGCCCAGATGACCCCGCAAGACCTGTTCAGCCGTGCCTGGGAGCAGGCCTACGGCAGCGCTGTCGACGAGCAGGCGCTGGCCGACTTTGCCCTGCTGTTGCAGGACGTGCAGCAGGAAGAGGAACAGCCATGAAGATTCTCGCGATCCGCCTGAAGAACCTGGCATCGCTGGCCGGCCCGGTCGACATCGACTTCACCGCCGAACCGCTGGCCAGCGCCGGCCTGTTCGCCATCACCGGGCCTACCGGTGCCGGCAAGAGTACCCTGCTCGACGCCTTGTGCCTGGCGCTGTTCGGCACCGTGCCGCGGCTCAATGACATCGGCCGCGAGGCCAAGGTGCCGGATGCCGACGGCGACATCCCCACCTATGACCCACGCAACCTGCTGCGCCGGGGCACTGGCAGCGGCTTTGCCGAGGTCGATTTCGTCGGAATAGATGGCCGTCGCTACCGTGCCCGCTGGGAAGCCAACCGCGCCCGCGACAAGGCCAACGGCAAACTGCAACTTAGCCGCCAGAGTTTCTACGACCTCGACAGCGAACAGGTACTGGCCAGCGCCAAGAACGAATTCAAGACACTGGTCGAAAGCCGCCTGGGCCTGAACTTCGAGCAGTTCACCCGTGCCGTGATGCTGGCCCAGAGCGAGTTCGGCGCATTCCTCAAGGCCGACGACAAAGAGCGCAGCGAGCTACTGGAAAAGCTCACCAACACTGCCATCTACACCCGCCTGGGCCAGCGCGCCTTCAGCAAGGCGCGCGAGGCTGGCGAAGCGCACAACACCCTGAAAGACCGCGCCAGCCACCTGCTGCCAATGGCCGCCGAAGCCCGTGCCGAGCTTGACCAGCAGCTGGAACAAGCGCAGCAGCAGTTCAAGGCCGACCAGGCCGGCGAACGCCAACTGGAACTGCAACGCAACTGGCTGAACGAACAACGCCAGCTGCAAGCCCAGCACACCGAAGCCGGCAGCGCGTTGCAGGCCGCCGAGCAGGATTGGCAACAGCTGGCCGAGCCGCGCCTGGACCTGGTCCGCCTGGAGCGCCTGGCCCCGCAGCGTCACCAGTTCCACCGCCAACAGGCGCTGCGCGCACAGCTGGCACCCGTGGCGGCGAGAATTGCCGAACAGCAACAGCAGCAGGCCGACCTGCAGGCACGCACCGGCGAGCTGGAACAGGCGCTGACAGTTGCCCGCCAGGCACTGGCGGACAGCCAGGCCCAGCACGGCGAAAATGCCCCGCGCCTGCGCCAGGCTTTTGCCGCCCAGGACAACCTGGCCCGTCTCGATCAGGAGCTGGCCGCCCAGCGCGACAGCAGCCAACAGGCGCAGCAGCAAGTCACCGATGGCCAGCAGCAACTGCAGCAACTGGAAGACCATCAGCAGCGCAGCGTGCAGCAACTGGCACAGATCGACACCGCACTCGCCGACAGCCAGCACCTGGCCGGCCTGGCCAATGCCTGGCACGCCTACCTGCCGCAACTGAAACAGGTGATGCTGATTGGCGGCCGCCTGGCCAAGGGCCGTGAAGAACTGCCCGGCCTGCAGGCCCAGGCCAGCCAGGCCAATGCCCACTTGCAGGCCGAACGCGACGCCTTTGATGTGCTGTTCCGCGAAGCCAAGGCCGAGCCCCAGGCCCTGGCCGAGCAGATCGACCTGCTCGGCGGCATGCTGCAGGACAACCGCAAGCAACAGCGCGCCGTCGAAGAGCTGTCGCGCCTGCATGGCCGCGAGCGGGAGCTGCGCCAGCAACTGGATGCCGTGCGCGAGCGGCAGCAGCAGGCCATGCAGCAACGCCAGCAACTGATCGGCGAAGGCACCGCTGCCAAGGCCGAGCTGGAAGCCGCCGAGCAAGCGCTCAACCTTACCCGCCAGTTGCTGGAACGCCAGCGCCTGGCGCGCAACACCAGCGTCGAAGAGCTGCGCGGCCAGCTGCGCGACGGTGAGCCCTGCCCGGTATGCGGCAGCACCGAGCACCCGTTCCACCAGCCCGAAGCGCTGCTGCAAAGCCTGGGTCGTCATGACCAGGCTGAAGAAGACGCCGCGCAAAAGCAGGTCGAAACCCTCAACAGCAAGCTGGTAGAGCTGCGCACCCAGCTGGGTGTGGTCAACGCCCAGCTCAAGGACTACCAGCAGCAACAACAGCAACTGGGCGACCAACTGCAACCGCTGGTGGCCCAGGTGCAGGCGCACAGCCTGTGGCCGGCCCTGGCCCCACAGGACGACCAGGCCCGCAGCGCCTGGCTCGACAGCCAGCTGCGCCGCCTGGACGAAGAAATCGGCCAGGACGAGAAACGCCAGAGCGCGCTGCTCACCTTGCAACGCGACGCGGCCCGCCTCAACCAGCAACTGCAGGCTGCCCACGAGGCCCAGCAACAGGCGCAGCGCCACCTGGAGCAACAGCACCAGGCCCTGGCCAATGACGAGCAACAGTTGCAGCAAGGCCTGAACGACCTGGCCGGCGTATTGCCCGAGGGCGCCCTCAAGGCCCTCAATGACGACCCGGCCAATGCCTTCCTTGCCCTCGACCAGCAAATTGCCCAGCGCCTGCAACAACTGGAACAACGCAAGGACGAACTGGAAGAACAGCAAGCCCGGCAAACCCAGCTGGACAAGCTGCGCGACCAGCAACAGGCACGGGTGCAGGGCCTGCAGCAGTTGCAGCAGAAGCTCGCCGCCCTCGACGAGCAGCGCCAGCAGGCCTCGGCTTCGCTCGGCGAGCTACTCGGCGAACATGCCAGTGCCGAAGCCTGGCAACAATACATGGACGCCGCACTGGAACACGCCCGTGCCCTCGACGCCGACACCGCCCAGCGCCTGCAACAGCTGCTTACCCAGGGCGTGCAACTGGCCAGTGAACTCAAGGCCAACGCCCAGCAGCAACAGGCGCTGGACACCGAGTGCCAGCAGTTGCAGGGCCAGATCGCCCAGTGGCGCGGCGAACATCCGGAGCTGGACGATGCCGGCCTGGATCGCCTGTTGGCCATGGACGACACACAGGTCAATGAACTGCGCCAGCGCCTGCAAGGTGCCGAAAAAGCCATCGAGCAAGGCCGTGTGTTGCTGCAGGAACGTGAACAGCGCCTGCAACAACACGCCGCACAAATGACCGTGGAAGCCTCGGCCGAAGCACTGGAGCAAGCCCTGACCGAGCTGCGCGAGCGCCTGGCCAGCCACGAGCAACAATGCGCCGAACTGCGTGCGCAGCAGGCCGACGACCAGCGCCGCCAGCAGGCCCACCAGGCGCTGGCGGCAGAAATCGAACAGGCTCACCAGCAGTGGCAACGCTGGGCCCGCCTGAATGCCCTGATCGGCTCGGCTTCGGGCGATGTGTTCCGCAAGATCGCCCAGGGCTACAACCTCGACCTGCTGCTGCACCACGCCAATAGCCAGTTGCGCCAACTGGCCCGCCGCTACCGCCTCAAACGCGGCGGCAGCGCCTTGGGCCTGCTGGTGCTGGACACCGAGATGGGTGACGAATTGCGCTCGGTGCATTCGCTGTCGGGCGGCGAAACCTTCCTGGTGTCGTTGGCGTTGGCACTGGGCCTGGCCTCGATGGCCTCCAGCACCCTGCGCATCGAATCGCTGTTCATCGATGAAGGCTTCGGCAGCCTCGACCCCGAATCGCTGCAACTGGCGATGGATGCCCTCGACGGCTTGCAGGCCCAGGGCCGCAAGGTGGCGGTGATTTCCCACGTGCAGGAAATGCACGAGCGCATTCCGGTGCAGATCCAGGTGCGCCGCCAGGGCAATGGCCTGAGTGACGTGGAGGTGTGCGGGTGATCCTTTACTCGTTCCGCCGCTGCCCATGGGCCATGCGCGCGCGCCTGGCCCTGCGCTATGCCGGCTGCGAGGTGGAGATTCGCGAGGTGGCGATGAAAAACAAGCCGGCAGCACTGCTGGCCTTGTCACCCAAGGGCACGGTGCCGGTACTGGATACCGGTGCCGGGGTCCTGGAAGAAAGCCTGGACATCATGCGCTGGGCGCTGGCGCAAAACGACCCGCAGGACTGGCAGCTACAGGCCGACCTTGCGGCGGCGCAACAGGCTGATGCCCTGATTGCGCGCAACGACAGCACGTTCAAGGCACAGGTGAACCTGTACAAGTATGCCGAACGCTACCCCGAGCATACCCGCGAACATTACCGCCAGCAGGCCGAAGCCTGGCTGGCGGAGCTCGAAGGCCTGCTGGCGGGCCGGCGCTACTTGCTGGCTGACCACCCGAGCATTGCCGATGCCGCGTTGCTGCCCCTGATGCGCCAGTTTGCCGGGGTCGAACCGCAGTGGTTCGCCGAGGCGGCTTATCCGCAGGTGCGGAGCTGGCTGGAGGGGTGGCTGGCTTCGGAGCTGTTCAAGGCAGTCATGGCCAAGTGAACAAATGTCAGTATCAAGCGCCCGCTCCCATAGGAATTTAGCGCCTGTGAGATCGAGCGCCGCCCGCGCGGCGCTTCGCGGCGCAAGGCCGCTCCCACATTTGTTTCGGGCCAGCCCCGCCTGTGCCATTGGCGCGCGCCCCCTTGTCTGTCCCATTCGATAATGAAGGTGTCGCCACTGCTTTTCTGCAATCCCCAGACATGCCCCCAGGGAGCGAGTGCGGAGGAAGCAGGAGTAACTGGCCCGAAACAAATGTGGGAGCGGCCTTGCGCCGCGAAGCGCCGCGCGGGCGGCGCTCGATCTCACAGGCGGCAAAAATCCAACGCCGAACCCTTCCAATCCATCACTCAATGAACTTCAGGTCCGAAGGTGCCTCCTGCTTCAGCGTCTGCACCGTCTCCAGCAGCTTGCCGCTGCGCGGGTCGCGGCGCATGACCACGATCTGGTTGCTCTTCTGGTTGGCCACCAGCAGGAAGTTGTCGCTTGGGTCGATGGCGAATTCGCGCGGGTGATCGCCCTCCACCGAACGGCGCTGCAGGAACGCCAGCTGGCCGTCCTGCTTGCCCACGCTGAACACCACGATTTCGTTGGCCGTGCCGCGGTTGCTGACGTACAGGAAACGCCCGTCCGCCGACAGGTGCAGGCCGCCCGCCGCCTTGGCCGCGGCATCCTGCTGTTCGGTCAGCGGCAGGCGCTGGCGCTCGAGCAGGGCATCGTCCTTGACGTCGAACATCACCACTTCACCGCTCATTTCCAGTGTCAGGTAGGCATGCCGGCCCTTGGCGTCGAACAGCAGGTGGCGTGGCCCGCTGCCAGGTGGCAGGTCTACCGAGGCCGGAATGGCCGGGCTCAACGGCTGGTCCGGGCTGGCCCCGTCGTAGCGGTAGATGAACACCTTGTCAGCGCCCAGGTCGCTGGCATACAGATGCTGGCCGTTGGGCGACAACACCAGCGAATGCACATGGGCCCCGGCCTGGCGCTCAAGGTTGACGCCACTTGGCGTGTGCCGTAGTTGCTGCACGACCTGCTTGAGCTTGCCGTCCTTGGTCACCGGGATAACCACCAGGCTGCCACCCGGGTCGGGGTTGACCGCATAGTTGGCCACAAACAGGAAACGCTGGTCACGGCTGATACTGGCGTGGGTCGGCTCGTCGCCTTTGCTGGCCACCTGATTGAGCGGTTTGAGCTCGCCCTTGGCGCTGATGGCGAAACTGCTGGCGTGGCCACCCGGGGTTTCGTTGACCGTGAACAGCAGGCGCTGATCGGCCGACAGTACCAGCCATGAGGGGCTGACGCTTTTCACAACTTGCAGTGGCGTGGGGTCGATGTGGCCGCGCTTGTCATCGAACTGATAGCGGTAGATACCCTGGCTGGCGCCATCGGTGTAACTGCCCACCAGCAAGGTAGCGGCGTGTGCGTGGATTGTCAGGCTCATCAGGCTAGCGGTCAGCAGGCTCGTCCAGGTCCGGTTCATCGTGGTCTTCATCCGGGGCGCGAAAGGCACTCATACAGACTAGCCGATGCTCGCCCTGGGCATCGTTCAGTTGCCATTCATCAGCGCTGGCGATGGCGGCGGCGACCTGCTCGGGGGTGAACGACCAGCGGCGCAGCTGACGGCCGTCCATGCATTCGACGGTGAGGCCGGTTTCGTCGGCGGTGAAGTCGAAGGCGTGCAGGCCGTCGATCAGGAGCATGTCGCAGGACTGCAGGGCGGTGGCGAGGGGGGACATGGGGGTACCAATCAGAAATGAGTTGGCATTATAGCCCTGGGGCTGCTTTGCAGCCCATCGCCGGCAAGCCAGCTCCCACAGGGACCGCACAAATCAAGGCTTGCACTGTACCTGTGAGAGCCCTGGGGCTGCTGTGCAGCCCATCGCCGGCAAGCCAGCTCCCACAGGGACCGCACAAATCAATAGGCTTGCACTGTACCTGTGAGAGCCCTGGGGCTGCTTTGCAGCCCATCGCCGGCAAGCCAGCTCCCACAGGGACCGCACAAATCAGTAGGCTTGCACTGTACCTGTGAGAGCCCTGGGGCTGCTGTGCAGCCCATCGCAGGCCAGCTCCCAC